>NZ_JBXAFF010000020.1:0-58952 GCF_058792815.1 Microbacterium sp. MPR-TSA4 | reverse complement strand
GACGGGCGGCGTCGCCCGCGCGGGAAGGGCCCGCGGGGGACGGGTCAGTGGCGCGCGTCGCGGATCGCGTCGAGGAAGTCGGTCGCGGCCCGGGTCACGCGCAGGTAGTCGCCGTCGGCGCGCGCCGCCTTGGTGACGGCCGAGCCGACGCCCACGGCGAGGGCTCCGGCGTCGAACCAGTCGCCGACGTTGTGCACCGTCGCGCCGCCGGCCGGCAGCACCGGGGTCTGCGGCAGCGGTGCCAGGACCGTGCGGAGGTAGTCGGGGCCGGCGATCTCGGTGGGGAACAGCTTGACGATGTCGGCGCCGCTCTCCATCGTCTGGACGAACTCGGTCGGCGTGAAGGCGCCGCTGATCGTGGCGACCTGGTAGCGGTTGGCCAGGCGGATCATCTGCGGGTTGAGGTTGGGGCTCACGAGCAGCCGGGCTCCGGCGGTGATGGCCGTGAACGCCGCCTGCTCGTCGAGGACCGTTCCCGCCCCCACGGCGATGCCGTCGTCGGCGAACTCCTGCGACAGCGTGCGGATGACATCGAAGGCGCTCGGGACGGAGAGCGTCACCTCGAGTGCGCGGATGCCGCCGGCGACGGCTGCCCGCGCGACGGCGAGGGCCTCGTCCGCCGAGTCCAGGCGGATGATGAGCAGGGCGCCGGTGTCGGCGATGGCGTGGAGGACTTCGTGTTTGCGTAACATCGATGCACACGGTAGCACAAGAATTCACATGTAGTAACAATCTCGAACGTGCGTGTACCGCGGGCGGTCGCGGGACCGCCCTAGAATCAGACGACATGGCCAGCGATCCGCCCCTCATCCCCGAGCAGCGTCAGCACGAGCTGCTGCGGCTGCTGCGCGGCGCCGGTGCCCTCAGCATCCGCCATCTCGCCGAGCTCCTCGGCGTCTCGCACATGACGGTGCGCCGCGACATCGTCGTGCTCGAATCCGAGGGACGCGTCGTGTCGGTGCAGGGCGGCGTGCGCCTCACGGAGCGCGCCGGCACCGAGACGCCTCGGGAGCGCACCTCGCGCGCCGTGCTCGAGCTTCCCCGCAAGAAGGCCATCGCCGGCGAGGCGGCCGCGTTGGTCGTCGACGACAGCGTCGTCTTCCTGGATGCCGGGACCACCTGCGAGGCGCTCGTGCCGCATCTGGCGCTGCGCAGCGGGGTCACCGTCGTCACCAACGACTTCTTCGCCATCGCGACGCTGCGCGACTACCCCTCGATCCAGACCATCCACACCGGCGGCACCGTCGACGCCGCCAGCGGATCCGCGACGGGCCCGCTGGCCGCCGCGACCCTCGGCGCGCTCGCCGTCGACGTCGCCTTCCTCAGCACGGGCGCGTGGGACACGACCCACGGCGTCACGACCCCGGAGCTGGACAAGGTCACCCTCAAGCGCGCCGTGCTCGACGCCGCGTCGGTGTGCGTGCTCGTCGCGGACAGCACCAAGTACGGTGCGAGCGAGCGCTTCAAGGTCGCGCCGCTGGATGCCTTCGACGTCGTCGTCACCGATGACGAGCTCGACGAGGTGGCGGCCGCGGAGCTTCGTGAGCGCGGCGTCGAGGTGCGGCTGGCGCCGATGGCGGCGCCGTGACGGCCCGTACGCGGCCGCGTGGGGAGCGCTCGCGCGCCCGCCGTGCCGGTCTGTGGGCGCTGGTCCGGCTGGGCGTCGCCACCGCCGCGGTCGGCGTTGCGACCGGAGTGGCCGTGCTCCTGCTGGTGTGGATCGTGCACACGGTCGAGCACCTCGTGTGGGGAAGCGCCGAAGGCCCCTTCCTCGACGGCCTGGCCCTTCCCTCGCCCTGGTGGCTCCCGATCGTCAGCCTCACCGCCGCGGGCGTCATCGCCGCCGGGGGCTGGTACCTGCTGCGCCGGTTCGGCCGGCGCATCGCGAGCGTCGAGGAGGGCGTCGCGGGCACGCGGATGCCGGTGTGGGAGACGCTCGCCGACACCGTCATCCAGGTGACCTCGGTCGGTCTGGGCGCCTCGATCGGCAAGGAGGTGGCGCCGCGGGAGCTGTCCGCGATGGCGGGCTCCACCCTCGTGCGGTGGTTCGGCATCGACGCGCGCTGGCGGACCATCCTCATCGCGTCGGCAGCCGGCGCGGGTCTCGCCGCCGTCTACAACGTCCCCCTCGCGGGCGCCCTGTTCGCGATCGAGATCCTGCTGGCGCGGTTC
Organism: Microbacterium sp. MPR-TSA4; assembly: GCF_058792815.1. Lineage (NCBI taxonomy): Bacteria > Bacillati > Actinomycetota > Actinomycetes > Micrococcales > Microbacteriaceae > Microbacterium > Microbacterium sp. MPR-TSA4. The sequence goes on along the minus strand of NZ_JBXAFF010000020.1, from coordinate 56,780 downwards.
AGCGCCGGGGCCGCCGTCGTCGCGCTGTCGGTGAGTGCCATCGCCACCTTCGTGGCCCGTCCGCTGGTGGCCGACGGATCGCTCTACCAGGTGGCCCCGGTGGAGGTGAACCCCTCGCTGCTGGTGGCGGCGCTGCTCATCGGCCCCCTCATGGGCTGGGGGGCGACGAGCTTCTCCGCGGTCACCGCACGACTGTCGCGCCGGCGACCCACCGGGTGGCGGCTGCTGCTCGTCCTCCCGCTGACGTTCGCGGCGGTGGGCGTCGTGGGCTCGTTCTTCCCCCTGCTGCTCGGCAACGGCCGGGCGCTGGCGACGGCCGGGTTCGATCTCACGCAGCCGGCGCTCCTGCTGCTCGCTCTGGCGGTCCTGAAGTACGTGGTCACGGCGATCTCGTTGGGCTCGGGTGCGATCGGCGGCACCCTGCAGCCGTCCGTCGCGATCGGTGCGTCGCTCGGCGCCGCGGCCGCGGCGGGGTGGGCGTTCATCTGGCCGGGCGCCGACGCGACCGCCCTGGCGATCGTGGCGGCGGGAGCCTTCCTCGCCGCCAACATGAGGGCGCCCTTCACGGCCATCGCGCTGATCATCGAGTTCACGGGCACCGGTTTCACCCTGCTCCTGCCCATCTTCCTGGCCGTCGCGGGCGCGCTCGCCGCGTCGCGACTCGTCGGCGGAGGCGGTCTGGGCCGCTTCGCGCCGATCGATCCGGGACGGGAGTGACTCCGCCCCCGGCGAGAGCTCTCAGCTCGACCAGGTCGACAGCATCCGATCGAGCCCGGCGATCAGCCGCGCGAAGCTCTGCTCCACGCTGACCGGCATCGCGAACCCGCCGCCGTTCTCCAGCGCGCAGAACCCGTGGAGCGCGGCGCGGAGCGCGCGGGTGGCGTCGACGAGCTGATCGTCGTCGGCGATGTCGTAGCCGCGCAACGTCGCCGAGACGACCTCCTGCACCTCGGCGGCGGCGCGCGCGTGCGCGTCGTCGCGGCTCTCGCCGGGCAGCGGCGCCCGCTGGGTCGCCGCGTAGCGCCCCGGATGCCGCAGCGCATACGACCGGTAGGTGCGGCAGAGCCGGTCGAGCGCCTCCGCCCGGGAGACGCCGACGGCCGACATCCGCAGTTCGTGTGCGAGCTCGCGGGTCGCCGCCGTCGCGACGGCGGTGCGCAGGACCTCGAGCGAGGCGACGTGCTTGTACAGGCTCGGGACCTTGACACCCGCCCTCGCGGCGACCTCCGCGAGCGTGAGAGCCTCGCTGCCGACGTCGTCGATCGCCTCGAGCGCGACGGCGACCACGGCGTCGGGGGTGAGCCCGGCCCTAGGCACCCGTCACCTCGCGGCAGAAAGCGACGAGCGCCGGGGTGACCCTCTCGGGATCCTCGGCCTGCGGGTAGTGCCCGGCCCCGTCGATCAGCTCCACGCGGGCGTTCAGGCGCTCGGCGACCCACGCTGCCTCCGCCGCAGGGTCGCGGAAGTCGGGATCGGCGGTTCCCATCACGACCAGCGTGGGGGCCGTGACCCGGGGCAGGCGTTCCTCCGCCGGGGTGTGGTCGGTCCGCGTGGTGCGCACGAAGGCCGCAGTCGCCCCCGGTCGCGTCATCGCCGCGCGGATGGCGTCGCGGTGCGCGGCGAAGTCGGCGGGGAGGCGGCCCGGGTAGAGCTGGGGGAGATAGGCCAGCCAGGCGCCGCGCGCCCACGGGCGCTGCATGAGCAGGCGGAAGAGTGCGGCGGCGACCGGGTTCGTCGGGGCGTTGCGGACGAACGGGCCGATCAGCGCGAGGGCGCGGACGGCCTCGGGCGACTCGGCCGCCGCCCACACCGCGGCGCCCGCCGCCATCGAGGTGCCGACGACGACCGCCGGGGCCCCCAGGTGCGCGATGAGCGCGAGCACGTCGCTTCCGGCGGCCGCATCGTCGTAGGCGGAGAACGTGGCGTCGGAGTCTCCGTGGCCGCGCAGGTCCATGACCGCCACGCGGAAGCCGGCGGCGCGGAGCGCGGGCACGGTGTAGCGGTACGCGGCGGCGATCTCGCCCATCCCGGGGACGCAGACGACCAGCGGTCCTTCTCCGGTGAGGCGGTAGGCGACGCGTCCCTCGGGGCGGCGCAGGTGATGGATGCCGAGTCGCGCGAACGCGGCGGCGGCGGTGTCGTTCGGGCTTGTTTCCATAGCCCTAAAGCTAATGACATTAGCCATACCTGTCAACCCTGCTCCGTCGACGGTCAGCGCACCTCCGCGTCGGTCGTGCCGAACAGTCCGTCGCCGTGCTCCACCAGCGCGTCGAACGCCTCGCCGTAGGTGGTGGGGATGACGGCGTCGCGGTTGAAGCGCGACATCAGCAGCCCCACCAGTCCGCGCGCGGGCGACGTGAGCGGCCGCCGTTTGTGCGTCGCGGTGGTCTGCTCGGCGACCGCCTCGGGGTTGGGCGGTCGCCACAGCGACGACGGCTGCGGCCACGTGTAGGGCTGGCGCGGCACCGTGAGATTGATCGCGTTGAAGACGGGGTTGGCCCCGGCATCCCTCGCGGTCAGCGGCCGGAGACCGTGGAGGCGGCAGAGCGTGTTGATCACCGAGCCGTGGTGCATCTCGTCGTGGATGACCGTTCCCGCGGCGGTGTAGGCGCTGACGACGATCGCCGGCACCCTCAGACCGAGTCGGTCGAAGCGGAAGCCCATCTCGCCGGGCTCGCCCGATCCGGGCGGAGCTGCGGCGGGCGGCGCCACATGGTCGAAGGTCCCTCCGTGCTCGTCGAAGGTGATGACCAGGGCCGTGTTCATCGCGTTCGAGCCGCCGCGGGTGCGGCTCGTGCGGATCGCGTCGTAGACGTCCTGGATGAGCTTGTCGCCCGCGCGCACATCCGACACGGCGCTGTTGTCGATCTCGAGCGTCGACCCGTCGTCGAGGGTCAGGGTGCCGTCGCGCAGCTCGCCCCAGGGCGGATGCATGTCGTTGTGGTTGAAGATCATGCGGGGCTCGATGAACGAGTACGCGGGCAGCGTGCCCTGCGCGGCGTCGGCGTAGAACTGGCGCATGTCCCGGAAGTGCGTCTTCCAGTACTGCTCCAGCACGGGCGCGTGCAGCATCCCGGTCAGCGACACGAGCTGCGTCGGGTCGTAGTACACCCGCCACGGGATGCCGGCCGCCTCCAGTCGGTTGAAGATCGTCGGTGTCGCCGGCGCCTCGATCCACTTCTCGTAGTCGTCGCCGTCGTGGTTCGTGACGAACCCGTGGGACGTCGACGCGTGGAAGAACGACCGGTTGCAGAAGGTCTGCGACGGCACGGCCGCGAACCACCGGTCGTACACCGCGAACTCGCGGGCGAGGGTCGAGAGCACCGGCAGCATCTCGGGGGCGAAGCCGCCCATCGCGACCGCCACCTCCTCGGCCGTGGGCTCCCGTCGCATGCTCAGCCGGAAGTTCACGATGTAGTCCGTGACGAACCCGCTGTTGGTCGGCTGCATGCCAGCCGGCGGCGCGTTGAACGGATCGGACAGCGGGTGCGTCCGCAGGTCCGCGTTGGACGGCGGGTCGATGACGTCGAACAGCTGCGTGTTCACGTGGGGGTAGGTCTCGCCCGGGTCGGGCTGCGGCTGCTGCATGATCGCGTCGGTGGAGCCGGCGTAGATGTGCGCCGGAACCGGCACGCCGTCGGGTCCCGCGTTGGCGTACGCGCCCTGCGCGATCCCGTCGAACTCGCCCGCCGACTTCTCCTGCGCGCTGTAGAGGTGTCCGAGCACGTTGTCGAAGCTGCGGTTCTCGAACATCACGACCACGACGTGATCGAAGCCCGGCGCGTGGCGCGGGGCGAGCGGCGTGAACTCGGGCGGGTGCACCGTGGCGGCCGTCGTGACCGCCGCCGCCGCGGAGCCGCCGATCGCCAGCCCCGCCACGCCGATCCCCGTGCGGCGCAGGAACTCGCGCCGGCTCGTCCCGGCATCCGGGCCCCGTCCGCCTTCCATCCCCCGATTGTAGGGAGGATGTCGGCTACTCTCTGCCCATGGCTCCGACTCTCCGCTTCGACGGCGCCGCCCGCTACGGGGCGGCCATCGTGCTGATGATGTTCGGGGTCTACCTCGGGGTCGCGACCGACTTCTCCGCGATCGTGCAGTCGGAGAGCTTCGCGGGGACGATCGCCACCGACATCCCCTTCCTGAACGCCGCGCAGTTCCTCCTCGTGCTCGGTGCGATCCTCACCGCGATCGTCCTGCTGCCCACGTCGGGGTGGCGGCGCCTCGGGGCCTTCACGCTGGCCGCCGTCGTGCTGCTGCTGTGGGCCACCTTCGGGCTCCAGCGCGCCGGCGGGAACCTCGTCGAGCCGGCCGACGTCTGGCGCTTCGTCCTCAACCAGGCGATGGTGATGCTGATCGCCGGTGTCGGAGGCTGGCTGATCGCCCGGGGACGCCACCCCCTGTCGTGGATCGTGCTGGTCCTCGCGATCATCCCCGCGCTGGTGACGCCGGTCATGACCCAGCACAGCTTCCCGAGCGGAGCGATCGCCCTGATCACGCAGGCGATGACCGCCGTGATCGGGTTCGGCGCGGTCTGGCTCGCGGCGGTGATCGACCGTGCCCAGGGCGGACGCACGCAGACGGGGGCGGATGCCGCGGCATCCGCCCCCGCCTCCGACGCTCAGTCCTCGTCGGTCAGGTAGTCGGCGTAGGCCCCGAGCGTCAGGAACGTCGGGAAGTCCTCGCCCAGCGCGACATCGCGGAAGATGGCCGCCGCGTCGTCGAACCGGTCGCCACGGTCCTCGGCGGAGACGGGGCGCCGTTCCACCTCGCCGAGCACCCGCTCGATGAGGCCCTCCACGTACTCGCGCGTGATGCGGGTGCCGTCGTCGGTGGTGCGGTCCTGGTGGATCCACTGCCACACCTGGCTACGGCTGATCTCGGCGGTCGCGGCATCCTCCATGAGGTTGTCGATCGCGACGGCGCCGAGGCCCCGCAGCCACGCCTCGATGTAGCGGATCGCCACCGACACGTTGCCGTACACGCCCGCCGCCGTGACCGGCAGACCGATGTGCACGTCGATCAGCTGCGATGCCCGGACGTTCACCTCGGGCCGCTGGCGGTCGATCTGGTTCGGGCGCGCGCCGAGCACCGCATCGAACTCCGCCTGCGCCACCGGGATCAGGTCGGGGTGGGCCACCCACGTGCCGTCGAAGCCGTCGCCGGCCTCGCGCTTCTTGTCCGCGGCGACCTTCTCGAACGCCTGGGCGGTCACCTCGGGGTCGCGCCGGTTGGGGATGAACGCGCTCATGCCGCCGATCGCGAAGGCCCCGCGCTTGTGGCACGTCTTCACGAGCAGTTCCGTGTAGGCCCGCATGAACGGCACCGTCATCGTCACTTGGCTGCGGTCGGGCAGCACGAAGCGCGCACCGCGGCCGCGGTAGTTCTTGATCATCGAGAAGATGTAGTCCCAGCGCCCGGCGTTCAGGCCCGCGACGTGCTCGCGCAGCTCGAACAGGATCTCCTCCATCTCGAACGCGGCCGGCAGCGTCTCGATCAGCACCGTCGCGCGGATCGTGCCGTGCGGGATGCCGATGTACTCCTCGCTGAAGGTGAACACGTCGTCCCACAGCTTCGCCTCTTCGGCCGACTCGATCTTCGGCAGGTAGAAGTAGGGGCCCACGCCGTTGTCGATGAGGCGCTGCGCGTTGTGGAAGAAGTACAGGCCGTAGTCGACCAGCGAACCGGATGCCGCGAGGTCGCGGCCGGCGCGGTCGGTGTAGCGGATGTGCTTCTCCACCAGGTGCCAGCCGCGCGGGCGCATCACGATCGTGGGCGTGCGCTCGGCGGTGACGCGGTACTCCTTGCCCTCGGGGCTCGTGTACGACAGCTGCCCGCGGATCGCGTCGAACAGGGAGAGCTGACCCTCGATGACGTTGCGCCAGGTGGGGCTCGTGGCGTCCTCCTGGTCGGCCAGCCACACCTTCGCCCCCGAGTTGAGCGCGTTGATCGTCATCTTCGGGTCGGTCGGGCCGGTGATCTCGACACGGCGGTCCTCCAGGCCCGGGCCGGCGCCGGCGACCGTCCAGTCGGCGTCCTCGCGGATGTGGGCCGTGTCGGAGCGGAACTGCGGGTCGTGCCCGTTGCCGATCTCGAAGCGGCGCCGCATCCGGTCGGCGAGCCGGTCGTGGCGGCGGCCGGCGAAGCGGACGTGCAGCTCTGCGAGGAACGCGATCGCCGCGGGCGTGAGGATCTCGTCGTAGCGGTCGCGGATCGGTCCCGTGATGGTGATGGTCGATGCGGGCGCGGTGCCCGTGGCGGTGGGAGTCATGGCCCTGCTCTTTCTGTGTCGTGTGGGGTTGGGTGCTCAGTGGAACTGTTCGGCCTCAGTGGATCCCACCAGAGCCAGGGTCGCGCTGTCGGGGTTGAGCGCCGTGGAAACGACGTCGAAGTAGCCGGTGCCCGCCTCGCGCTGGTGCTTGGTGGCGGTGTAGCCGCGGGCCTCCGCGGCGAACTCGGCTTCCTGCAGCTCGACGTACGCGCTCATGGCGCGCTCGGCGTAGCCGGAGGCGAGATCGAACATCGAGTAGTTGAGGGCGTGGAAGCCCGCGAGGGTGATGAACTGGAACTTGTAGCCCAGGTCGGCCAGCTCCTGCTGGAAGGTCGCGATCTGCTCGTCGCTGAGGTGGCGCTTCCAGTTGAAGCTCGGCGAGCAGTTGTAGGCGAGCATCTTGCCGGGGAACCGCTCGTGGATCGCGCTCGCGAACGCGCGGGCCAGCTCGATGTCGGGCTCGCCCGTCTCCACCCACAGCAGGTCGGCGTAGGGGGCGAAGGCCAGGCCGCGGCTGATGACCGCCTCCAGGCCCGGACGCACCCGGTAGAAACCCTCGCTCGTGCGCTCGCCGGTCGTGAACTCCTGGTCCCGGGGGTCGACGTCGCTCGTGAGCAGGTCGGCCGCCAGCGCGTCGGTGCGGGCGATGATGACGGTCGGCACGCCGGCGACGTCGGCGGCGAGCCGAGCCGCGTTCAGGGTGCGGATGTGCTGCTGCGTGGGCACCAGCACCTTGCCGCCGAGGTGGCCGCACTTCTTCTCGCTGGCGAGCTGGTCCTCCCAGTGGATGCCGGCGGCACCCGACTGGATGAGCGACTGGGCGAGCTCGTACGCGTTGAGCGGGCCGCCGAAGCCGGCCTCGGCATCCGCGACGATGGGCGCCAGCCAGTCCTGCGTGAGGGTGCCCTCGGTGTGCTCGATCTGGTCCTGGCGGATCAGCGCGTTGTTGATGCGGCGGACGACGGCGGGCACGGAGTTGGCCGGGTAGAGGCTCTGGTCGGGGTAGGTCTGCCCGGCGAGGTTGCCGTCGGCGGCGACCTGCCAGCCGGAGAGGTAGATGGCCTTCAGGCCCGCGCGCACCTGCTGCACCGCCTGACCGCCGGTGTACGCGCCGAGCGCCCGGATGTAGTCCTCGGTGTGCAGGAGGTTCCAGAGGTTCTCCGCGCCGCGGCGGGCGAGGGTGTTCTCCTCGCGGACGCTGCCGCGCAGGCGGACGACGTCCTCCGCGGTGTAGGTGCGCTCGACGCCGTCCCAGCGCGGGTCGGTGTCCCAGATCTCCTGCAGCTCGGCGGCGGTCTGCGTCTGGTCGCCCGCGCGGAGGGGCGGCTGACCGGGGGTGGCCTGGATCGTCATGGTGCTCTCCTTCATCGGATGCCGGGGCGGGGCCGGCGGTGGCTCGTGTCTCCACTGTGGGTGAAGTTTGAGGCCAGGAGTAACCAAATCGAATGTGAAGATTGATCGAAGTTCACGTTCTGTGACACAATCCCGGACATGACGAACGTCGATGTTCCCTTCGCCGACCTCTCGGGCGCCGCCGACGACGAGGCCGACGCCCTCACGATCGGCCGGCGCATCCGGCAGCTGCGCACCGCCCGCGGCATGACCCTCGACGAGCTCGCGGCGGCCGTCGAGCGCGCGCCGAGCCAGCTGTCGATGATCGAGACGGGCAAGCGCGAGCCCAAGCTCACCCTCCTGCGCACCATCGCGAAGGCCCTCGGGGCGACGGTCGACCAGCTCCTCGAGGCGGAGCCGCTGGACGAGCGCGCCACCCTCGAGATCGCCCTCGAGCGCGCCATGAAGGGCCAGACGTTCCGGGCGCTCGGCATCGAGCCGTTCCGCATCGGCAAGTCGGTCCCCGACGACGCCCTGCGGGCGCTGCTCGCGCTGCAGGGGGAGATCGAGCGGCTCGGCGACGAGCGTTCCGCCACCCCGGAGGAGGCGCGGCGGGCGAACGTGGAGCTGCGCCACCTCATGCGACGGCAGGACAACTACTTCGCCGAGCTGGAGGAGCACGCCCGCGGCATCCTGCGCGCCGTCGACCACCCCGGAGGTCCGCTCACGCAGCGCACCGCGTCGGACATCGCCGCCCATCTGGGCTTCTCCCTGCACTACGTCGCCGACCTGCCGGCGTCGACGCGGTCGGTCGCCGACATCAAGCACGGGCGGCTGTACCTCTCGAGCACGGTGCCCGCGAAGGGCGACTCGCGCACGGCCGTGCTGCAGGCGCTCGCGAGTCGCATCCTCGGCCACGCCGAGCCGCGCTCGTACGCCGAGTTCCTGCGCCAGCGCGTGGAGACGAACTACCTCACGGGGGCGCTGCTGATCCCCGAGGATCACGCGGTCCCGGTGCTCCACGACGCGAAGTCGCGCCGCGCGCTGTCGATCGAGGACCTCCGCGATGCGTACTCGGTGTCGTACGAGACCGCGGCGCACCGCTTCACCAACCTGGCCACGCGTCACCTCGGCATCCCGGTGCACTTCCTGAAGGTGCACGAGTCGGGGACCATCACGAAGGCGTACGAGAACGACGACGTGAACTTCCCCTCCGACCGCCTGGGGGCCATCGAGGGGCAGATGTGCTGTCGCCGCTGGACGAGCCGGGTCGTCTTCGACATCCCCGACAAGTTCAACCCGTACTACCAGTACACCGACACCGGCAACGGCACGTTCTGGTGCACCGCGCGCGTGGAGGCCTCGAGCGAGGGCGCGCACTCGGTGTCGGTGGGGGTGCGCTTCGACGACACCAAGTGGTTCGTCGGGCGCGAGACCACCAACCGCGGCGTCTCGCGCCATGCCGTCGAGGTGTGCTGCCGCCGTGCTCCCGCCGAGCTCGAGTCGCAGTGGCGCGACCAGGCCTGGCCCAACGTCCGCACGCCCCGGACGCTGCTGGCGACCCTGCCGACCGGCTCGTTCCCGGGCGTCGACACGACCGACCTCTACGAGTTCCTCGAGGCGCACGCCCCGCGCGACTGAGCGGCTCGCCGCTCTGTCGGCGAGAAACCGTTCTCGCACCGAGAAACGCCGCGCGCCGTGGTGTCTCGGTGCGTCGATGGTGTTTCGCGGGACACTGTCTTGACGAAGGTTATGCGCATAAGTAAAGTGGCCAGCGACACCGCAGCGGGTGTCCCGTTCGAGGAGGAACCATGAAACATGTCCGGCTGGGAGCCGTCGCTCTCGTCGCCATCGGCGCGCTCGCGCTCGCGGGATGCGGTCGCGCAGACGACGCCGCGAGCGCACCCGACAGCGCCACGACCATCGGAAGCGAGCCGGCCACCGGCACGATCACGATGTGGGCGATGGGTGCGGAGGGTGAGGCGCTGCCCGACTTCGTGAAGACGTTCGAAGAGGCCAACCCCGGCGTCACCGTCGAGGTCACGGCGATCCCGTGGGATGCCGCGTACAGCAAGATCCAGACCGCCATCGCCGGCGGCACGACGCCCGACATCGCCATGATGGGCTCGACCTGGATGGCCGACTTCGCCGACGCGTTCCAGACCGTGCCGACCGACCTCGACACCTCCGGGACCTTCCCCGGCGCCGTCGCGTCGACCCAGGTGGGCGACCGCATGACCGGGGCGCCCTGGTACGTCGACACCCGCGTGCTCTACTACCGCACCGACCTCGCCGAGAAGGCGGGCTGGACCACGGCCCCCACCACGTGGGACGAGCTGAGCCAGATGGCCGCCGACATGCAGTCCAAGGCCGGTGCCGAGTACGGCATCCGTCTGCCGGGCGGCAACGACTCGTTCCAGGGCACGCTGTGGATGCCGTGGTCCAACGGCGCTTCGCTCGTCGACGGCGATAAGTGGACCGTCGACACGCCGCAGATGGTGGAGGCGTACGAGTACTACCAGAGCTTCTTCCAGAAGGGCATCGCCAACCCGGCGGCCGACCGCTCGTCGGGCGCGCAGGAGGCGGACTTCGTCGCCGGCACGACCCCGATGCTCATCGACGGGCCGTTCATGATCGGCTCGCTCGAGAAGGTCGGCGGGGAGGGCTTCTCCAGCAAGTTCACCACCGCCGTGCTGCCCACGAAGGAGTCGTCCACCTCGTTCAGCGGCGGCGCGAACCTCACGGTCTTCAAGAACTCGAAGAACGCGCACTCCGCCTGGAAGCTCGCGCAGTGGCTGACCGACCCGACGACGCAGGCGCAGTGGTACGAGAAGACCGGTGACCTGCCCGCCGTCCAGGCCGCGTGGAAGGAGCAGGCCCTCGCCTCGCAGCCGACGCTCGCCGCGTTCGGCACGCAGCTCGAGACCGCGAAGTCGGTGCCGGCGACCACGACGTGGGTGCAGGTCGCCGCCGCGGGCGACGCCGTGCTCGAGAAGGTGCGCCTGGGCACCCAGAGCCCTGCAGACGCCATGAAGGAGCTGCAGAGCAAGGCCGACGCCCTCGGAATGGGCTGATCGAGATGACGCAGGCATCACTGGCCGCGACCGGAGCGGCCGCCGCCGTCTCCGGCCGCGGCCGTGGTCGCCGACCCGGGTCGTCCCGGCGTCGGCGTCAGGGATGGATCGCGTGGGGGTTCGCGCTCCCGTTCGTGATCGTGTTCGCGGTCTTCATGATCGTGCCGATCGTCGGCTCGTTCGCGATGTCGTTCACCGACTTCCGCGCGCAGGACATCCGCTCCCCGTTCGCGGTCGACTTCGTGGGCCTCGATCAGTACGTCAAGGTGCTGACCGACCCCACGTTCCTGAAGTCGATGGGCGTGACGGCGACGTTCGTCGTCGTCGGCATCCCCGTGACGATGGCCGTCGCCCTCGCACTGGCGCTCGCCCTGAACTCCGGCGGCGGGCGCATCGTCTCGTTCCTGCGCGTCGGCTTCTACGCACCGGTCGTGACGAGCATCGTCGCCGTCGCGGTGGTGTGGCGCTACATCCTGCAGCCGGACGGGCTGCTCAACAGCGCCCTCGCCGTCGTCGGCATCCAGGGGCCGGACTGGCTGAACGACACCACCTGGGCGCTGCCGTCGCTCATCGCGATGGCGGTGTGGCGCAACGTGGGCACGCTGATGGTGATCTTCCTGGCGGGCCTGCAGGCCATCCCGACCGACGTCAAGGAGGCCGCCATGATGGACGGCGCCTCGGCGTGGCGGCGCCTCACCGCGGTCACGCTGCCGATGCTGCGCCCGACGCTGCTGCTGGGCGCCGTGCTCATCTCGGTCGGCTTCCTGCAGTTCTTCGAGGAGGCCTTCGTGATGACCCAGGGCGGCCCGCTCGATTCGACCCTGTCGGTCGCCTATTACACGTTCAAGCAGTTCGGCTTCGGGCAGTACGGCGTCGCCTCGGCGGCCAGCTACATCCTGTTCCTCGCGATCGCGCTGCTGAGCCTGCTGCAGTTCCGGCTGCTGCGGACGAAGGACTGAGAGGACCCCGCCATGACCGCTCCTGTCACCGCCCGCCCGACGCGGCGCGCGCGCCGCGCCGTCACCGGCCGGGCCGTCACCTACACCGTGCTCGTCGTCGGCCTCATCGTGTGGATGCTGCCGTTCGCCTGGATGCTGCTGGGCTCCGTCAAGACCCAGGCCGAGATCCTGCAGCGCCCGCCCACGTGGTGGCCGCGCGAGTTCACGTGGGACAACTTCGCCCAGTGGTTCGGTCCGCTCGACATCGGCCGCTTCTTCACCAACAGCATCGTCGTGGCACTGCTGACCGTGCTCGGCAACCTCGTGTTCTGCTCGATGGTCGGCTACGCGCTGGCGAAGATGGACTTCCCCGGCAAGAAGATCCTGTTCGCCGTGGTGCTCGTGACGCTCATGGTGCCGGGCGTCGTCACCTTCGTGCCGCTGTTCGTGATGGTCTCCTCGCTCGGGCTGACCAGCAGCTACGCGGCGCTGATCCTGCCGTTCATCACGACGCCGCTCGGCGTGTTCCTCATGCGCCAGTTCATGCTCGGCATCCCCGACGAGCTCATCGAGGCGGCGCGCATCGACGGGGCGGGGGAGCTGCGCATCTTCGCCCGTGTCGTCATGCCGCTGTGCGGGCCGCCGCTGGCGACCCTCGGCATCCTCACCTTCCTCGCGTCGTGGAACAACTTCCTGTGGCCGCTCGTCGCGGCCCAGACCGAGAACATGTACACCCTCCCGGTGGCGCTCTCGCTGTACTCGACCGGACAGAACGCGACCGACTACGGCCTGCTGCTGGCGGGGTCCGTGCTCGTGATCGCGCCGATCCTGCTGCTGTTCGTCTTCCTGCAGCGCTACTTCATCCAGGGCGTCGCCACGACCGGGCTCAAGTGAGCCCCCCGCGACCCGCCTCGAGAAAGAGAATCATGACCCCCACGTATCTCACCGCGCCCGACGGCACCCGCTTCCGCGACCTCAACGGCAACGGGGTGATGGATCCGTACGAGGATCCGCGCCGCAGCGCCGACGAGCGCGCCGCCGACCTCGTGGCCCGGATGAGCCTGGAGGAGAAGTGCGGGCTGATGTTCCAGACCGTCATCGAGGTGGGGGAGGAGGGCGAGCTGCTGGAGGCGCCCGGGCGCATCTCGAAGTCGCCGACGACCACGGTCGTCCGGGGCAAGCACATGTCGCACTTCAACGTGCACGCCATCCGCTCCGCCCGGCAGGCCGCCGTCTGGAACAACAACCTGCAGGCCCTGGCCGCGCAGACTCCGCACGGGGTGCCCGTCACCGTCAGCACCGATCCGCGGCACGCGTTCGTCGAGAACACCGGCGTGGGCTTCGCCGCCGGGCCGTTCTCGCAGTGGCCGGAGGGTCTCGGACTGGCGGCGATCGACGACGTCGAGACGGTGCGCCGGTTCGCGGACGTCGCGCGCCAGGAGTACCGCGCCGTCGGCATCCGCGCCGCCCTGCACCCCCAGATCGACCTCGCGACCGAGCCCCGCTGGGGGCGGCAGGCCCAGACCCTCGGGCAGGATGCCGCGCGGGTCGCCGAGTTCACCGCCGCCTATCTGCAGGGCTTCCAGGGTGACGCGCTCGGACCCGACAGTGTCGCGTGCACGACAAAGCACTTCCCGGGCGGCGGTCCGCAGAAGGACGGCGAGGACGCGCACTTCCCGTACGGGCGCGAGCAGGTCTACCCGGGCGGCATGTTCGAGTACCACCTGGAGCCGTTCCGCGAGGCGATCCGCCGCGGCACCGCCGCGATGATGCCGTACTACGGCATGCCCATCGGGCTGGAGCGCAACGGGGTGCCCATCGAAGAGGTCGGCTTCGGCTACAACCGGCAGATCGTCACGGACCTCCTCCGCGGCGAGCTCGGCTTCGACGGGGTCGTCGTCACCGACTGGGAGCTGGTCAACGACAACCACGTCGGCGACCAGGTGCTGCCGGCGCGCGCCTGGGGCGTCGAGGAGCTGTCGCCGAGCGAACGCATGCTCAAGATCCTGGATGCCGGGGCCGACCAGTTCGGCGGCGAGGAGTGCGTCGACCTTCTCATCGAGCTCGTGCGCGCGGGGCGCGTCGACGAGGCCCGCATCGACGTGTCCGCGCTTCGCCTCCTGCGCGTGAAGTTCCAGCTGGGCCTGTTCGACGACCCGTTCGTCGACCCCGACGAGGCGGAGCGCATCGTCGGGAACGCGCAGTTCCGGGCGGAGGGGGAGCGCGCGCAGGCGCGTTCGCTGACGGTGGTGCAGAACCGTCCGACGCCGGGCGCGGATCACCCGGTGCTGCCGCTGAGCGGAGCCGGACGCCGGGTGTACGTCGAGGGGTTCCGCCCCGAGGACGTCGCCGAGCTGGGCGAGATCGTCGCCGACCCCGCCGACGCGGATCTCGCGCTCGTGCGCCTCGGTGCGCCGTTCGAGCCGCGCGACGACCTCTTCCTCGAGGCGTGGTTCCACCAGGGTTCGCTCGAGTTCCCGCCCGGCCGCGTCTACCGGATGCGGAGCATCGCCGCGCACTGCCCGCTCGTGCTCGTGGTCAATCTCGACCGTCCCGGCATCCTGACCCCGTTCGCGGCGTTCGCGTCGGCGATCGTCGTCGACTTCGGCAGCTCGTCGCGCGCGGTCGTCGACGTGCTCACGGGCCGCATCGCCCCCGAGGGGCGCCTGCCGATCGAGCTGCCGCGCTCGATGGATGCCGTGCGCGCCTCCCGCGAAGATGTACCGTCGGATACGGGCGACCCCCTCTTCCCGGTCCACTTCGGCCTGGAGCTGCCGATGCGGGTCGGAGGCCGCGCCGACGCGTGAGGCGGCCGTGGACACGAGGAGGGGCTGCGCATGAGTGACGCCGGCTCGCGTCGCCCGACGGTCTACGACGTCGCGCAGGAGGCGGGCGTATCGATCGCGTCGGTGTCGTTCGCCTTCCGCCGGCCCGAGCGCATCAGCGAGGCGACGCGCGAGCGCGTGCTGGCCGCGGCGCGCCGCCTCGGCTACGCCCCGAGCGCCGCCGCCCGTGGGCTCGCGAACGGTCGCACCGGCATCCTGGGCCTGCACGCGTTCGACCTCATGCTCGAGCGGGCCGACCCGAGCGACATCGCGCCGCCGCGGCCCGACACGCGCCGTCCGCCGCTGGATGCCGGGGCCATCATCCCGTGGTCGCAGACAGACGACGAGACGCTGTCCGATCCCCGCGCGTTCCCGCTGTACGTCGACGAGGTCCAGCGCGGCTTCGCGCTGGAGTGCTGGATGCTGGGGCGGCCCGTGGTGCTCTCCAGCGGCTCCGACAGCGACGTCTCGGTGGCCGACACGGCGGGCCGGGTCGACGGTCTGGCGATCTTCCCGTCGCCCGTGCTGCCGACGGCGCTGCTGCGGATGCCCGCGACCATCCCCACGGTGCTGTTCAGCGTCGCCCCGGGCGATGACCCGCACCATCGCGTGCGCGTGGACAATGCGGGCGGCATGAGCGCGCTCGTGGATCATCTCGTGCGCGATCACGGCTACGACGACGTCGCGTTCGTCGGCCGGCAGGAGGGCTTCGACAACGCCGAGCGGTTCGCCGCCTACCGTGCGTCGCTGACCCGCTGGGGTCTGCGCCCGCGCGACGAGCCGATCGACGGGACGGTGCGCGGTCCGCACCGCATGGTCGAGCAGCTGAGCGCGCTGCACGCGAGCGGTGCCCTGCCGCGCGTGCTCGTCTGCGCCACCGATCAGCACGCCCTGATGGCGCTGGACGCCCTCGCCGCGCTCGGCGTGCGGGTGCCCGACGAGGTCGCGGTCACCGGGTTCGACGGCATCCTGGCCGGTCGTCTCAGCACGCCGACGCTCACGTCGGTGCGTCAGCCGATGGAGGCGATGGGCCGCGCCGCCGCGCGCATCCTGGCGGGCACCGCCGGCCCGCTGCCGGAGGGGCAGACGCGCTTCGATGCGGTGTTCGCCCCGCGCGTGGTGATCCGCCACAGCTGCGGCTGCTGAGCTCCGGCCCGCCCTCCTGTCAGGTTCCTATGGATGCCGCCGGGGCGGCGGATTCTTGGCCTTGTCTCAGAGCCGCTCGGCGACGCTCGACGCATGACCACCCAGGCCGCCACCCGAGCCACCCGAGCCACCTTCGTCGCCGCCGCACCCGCCGTGCGCGCCCGGTCGTGGCGACCGGTGCGGCGCCTCGTCGCGATCGCCGTCATCTGGGCGACCAGCCTGTTCGTCGTGGCGCTGTGGGTCGCCGGCGGCGCCGTGCAGGATCTGCTCGCGTGGGATGCCGACACCCTCAACACGCTGGGCCGCATCACGGGCCTGGTGTCGGCGAACCTGCTGCTGTACCAGGTGCTGTTGATGGCGCGCGTGCCGCTGTTCGAGCGGGCGTTCGGCCGCGACGCGATCACGCGGATGCACCGCTGGGTCGGCTTCTGGTCGTTCTGGCTGCTGCTGGCCCACATCGCCCTGCTGGTCGTCGGCTACGCGGCGCAGGCGGACGTGAACGTGTTCGTGCAGCTGTGGGACTTCGTCTGGAACTATCCCGGGATGCTGCTCGCCACCGCCGGGACGGGCCTGCTGGTGCTGGTCGTGGTGACGAGCATCCGCCGTGCGCGCCGCGCGATGCGCTACGAGTCGTGGCACCTGCTGCACCTGTACGGCTACCTCGGCGTGGGCCTCGCGATCCCGCACATGCTGTGGACCGGCGCGGACTTCGCGGCGCATCCGCTCGCCGAGGTCTACTGGTGGGGGCTGTGGGCCGTCACGGCGGCGGCGGTGCTGGTGTACCGGGTCGGCCTTCCGCTGTGGCGATCGGCACGCCACGGCATCCGCGTCACGGCCGTGGAGGCCGACGGCCCGGTCGGCGTCGTGGTGCGCATGCGCGGCCGCAGGCTCGGGCGGCTCGGCGCCCGCGCGGGGCAGTTCTTCGTGTGGCGCTTCCTGGACGGCCCCGGCTGGACGAGGGGGCACCCGCTGTCGCTCGCCGCCGACCCGCGCCGCGGGGAGCTGGTCGTCGCGGCCCGCATGGTCGGAGACGGCACCCGGCGCCTGGCGACGCTGCGCCCCGGGACGCGCGTGCTCATCGAGGGGCCGTACGGAGAGTTCACGGGGGAGGCCCGCACCCGGCGGGGCCTGCTCCTGCTCGGCGCGGGCGCGGGCGTCGCACCCCTCGTGGCGTTGCTCGAGGCCGAGCCGTACGCCCCCGGGGAGGCGACGCTCGTGACGCGCGACCACGCGCCGGCCGAGGCGATGCGGACGGCGGCCATCGACCGCCTCGTGCGCGACCGCGGCGTCCGCCACGTCGCGCTCCACGGCCCACGGCGGGTCGAGGGCTCCACGTGGATGCCGGCGCACTTCGCCGACGGACGGGGTGCCGAGCTGCTGCGGCGGCTGGTGCCGGCCCTCGACGAGCACGACGTGTTCCTCTGCGGACCCGAGCCCTGGATGGCCGCCGTCCGGCGCGACCTGCGCGCCGCGGGCGTGAGCGCCGACCGGATCCACAGCGAAGCCTTCGGCGTCTGACGCCGGGAGAGGAGACGACGATGAAGAAGATCGTCTACGCGATACTCGCGACCCTGAGCGGGCTCGTCCTGCTCTTCAGCTACCGCACGTCGTTGCCCGAGGATCAGGCGTCCGCGTCCGCGTCCGCGGCGACGGACACGGCCACCGCCGCCGCCCGCACCGCGACGGCGCCGACCGCGACGACGCCGACGACGACGCCGCGCGCCACCGCGACGGCCGCCGCGCCCACACCGTCCGCGACGGCCTCGTCGGGCACCGGCCTCGCCGACGGCACCTACACGGGCGCCGCCGCCGACACCCGCTACGGCGCCGTGCAGGTGCAGATCACGGTGGCGGGCGGTGTCATCACGGACGTGCAGACCCCCCAGTACCCGAGCAGCAACGGCCGCGACCGGCAGATCAACCAGAACGCGCTGCCCCGCCTGATCTCGGAGACGATGGCCGCCCAGAGCGCCGCCATCGACATGGTCTCGGGGGCGACCTACACCAGCGACGGCTACATCGCGTCGCTGCAGTCGGCGATCGATCAGGCGGCGGCGTGAACGCGCCGCGGCGGCAGGCCTGGACGGCCGCGGTCATGGGCACCACCGTCAGCATCCACGTGATCGCCGCGGGCGCCGTGCCGCCGCGTGCCGCGGACGCCGCGGCATCCACGATCGCGGCGCTGCGCGAGCTCGACGCCCTCTTCTCGCCGTTCCGATCCGCCTCGCAGGTCTCACGGCTGCGTCGCGGGGAGCTGGCGCTCGCCGACGCCGATCCGCGGCTGCGGGAGGTGGTGCAGGCCTGCGCCACGCTCGAGACCGCCACCGGCGGCCGCTTCAGCGCCTCCTGGCGCGGAGGATTCGATCCCACCGGCTACGTGAAGGGCTGGGCGGCCGACCGCTCCGCCGACGCGCACCTGGTCCCCCTCCTCGAGGGCGGCGACGTCGTGGCCGTCGGGATCAACGTCGGCGGCGATCTGCGGGTGTGGACGGCCGCCGACGCGGACTGGTCGTGGCGCGTCGGCATCGCCGACCCGCGTCTCCCGGGCGCGCTGCTGGCGACCGTCGAGCTGCGGGCCGGCGCCGTGGCGACATCCGGGACGGCGGAGCGGGGAGCGCACCTGCGCGACCCGCGGTCGGGCAAACCGGTGCCCGGTCTCGTCAGCGCCACCGTCGTCGCCGACGACCTCACCACCGCCGACGCGTGGGCGACGGCCGTCGCCGTCTCGGCAGACGACGACCTCGGGTGGCTGTGGGGTGCGCCGCTGCGCTCCGGACTGGTCGCCGCCGCGACGGACGGCCCCGGCGGCGAGCCCGCGTCGCTCCGCGTGCGCCGGTGGCTCGACGGCGTGGGCGTGGAGACGGTCGTCCACGCGGCGGCCTGAGCGCGCCGCGGCAGGCGGCCGGGCGCGGGCCGAGCCGTCGTCAGGCGGCGGGCAGCCGCAGCAGCATCGTCGTCCCGCGCGAGGAGGTCGACTCGATGCCCACCGTGCCGCCCACCGTCGTGGCCGCCTCGCGCACCAGTGCGAGCCCCAGACCGAAGCCCCGCCGCCTCCCCGACTCCGGACCGCGGGCGAACCGCTCGAAGATCCGGTCGCGATCGGCGTCGGAGATGCCGGCGCCGGCATCGTGCACCCGCACCTCGACGGTGTCGCCCGACGTCGCCGCGGAGATCTCGACGGTCGCCCCCGTCGGCGAATGCTGCACGGCGTTGTCCAGCAGCGCCACGCACAGCCGGGTGAGGGTGACGCGCGGCATCCGGACCAGAGCGGCGCTCGCGCCGGTGACGACGACCGCGACCCCGGCCTCCTCGGCGAGCGGCGCGATGGTCGCCGTGGCGGCGGCGATCGCGTCCGCCACCGGCGTGGGGGTGCGCTCCGAGGCGCTGCCCTCCGCGGTCAGCAGCATGTCGGTGAGCACCTCATCCATCACGGCCGCGTCGGAGCGCAGCGCGGCGAGGGTGGCCGTCAGGTCCTCGCCCCGGCGGTGGCGCCGTTCGAGGATCTGCACCCGGCTCGTGAGGGCCGTCAGCGGCGTGCGCATCTCGTGGCTCGCGTCGGCCACGAACCCCCGTTGGAGGCGCAGCGCCGTGGCGAGAGGAGTGACCGCCCGCCGCGCGGCGAACCAGGCGACGAGGGCGAGCAGCACCACGCCCGCCACCCCGAGCGCGATCACCCAGGGCAGCACGTGGTCGACGTCGACCACGATCCGGTCGCCGTCCGGGCCGGGGCGGCCCGCGTCCCCGCCGCCCCGGTGCGCCTCGGGGCGCGCCGACAGCAGCAGGATCGAGACGAGCACGGCGACACCGGCGGTCACCACGACGGCGGAGGCGACGCCCACCAGGACGCCCACGTTCAGCGCCGCGCGGTGCAGGCGGCGGCGGTCGGCGTCGTCGCTCATGCGCTGCTCCCGGCGCGGTAGCCGCGGCCCCGCACGGTCTCGATGATCTCGGGCGACGCCTTCCGGCGGATGTAGTGGACGTAGGTGTCGACCGAGCTGAGCGCATCGTCCGAGGAGAAGACGGCACCGAGGATCTCGTCGCGCGAGAACACGTGCTCGGGGCTCTCCGCGAGCAGAGCGAGCAGCCGCGCCTCCGTCGCCGTCAGGGCGATGCGCTCCCCGCCCGCACCGTACAAGGCTGCCGACTCGGCGATGAAGGTCCAGTCGCCGAGGTGGCGCCGCCGCCCCTCCGCCCGGTGGCCGCGCACCAGGGCGCGCAGCCGCGCGAGCAGCTCGTCGAAGTCGAAGGGCTTCACGAGGTAGTCGTTGGCCCCGGCATCCAGGCCGTCGACCCGATCCGACACGGCGCCCAGCGCGGTCAGCAGCAGGACCGGTGTCGTCAGGCGGGCGGTGCGCACGGCCTGCACCAGCTCGACGCCGTCGAGCCCGGGCAGGCGGCGGTCGACCACGAGCACGTCGAAGCGTTCGGCCAGCGCGCGGTCGCGGGCCGCGCGGCCGTCCGTGAGGTGCGTGACCTCATAGACCTCCGAGAGCACCTCGAC
The DNA here is from genome assembly GCF_058792815.1 of Microbacterium sp. MPR-TSA4. Classification (NCBI taxonomy): domain Bacteria; kingdom Bacillati; phylum Actinomycetota; class Actinomycetes; order Micrococcales; family Microbacteriaceae; genus Microbacterium; species Microbacterium sp. MPR-TSA4. Next base: position 36,696 of record NZ_JBXAFF010000020.1, on the reverse strand, counting down.
GGTCATCCCGGCGATCGTCGGGTCGTCCTCGACGTAGAGCAGCCGTGGTCGGGCACCGTCGCGCGACATGCGTCCTCCGTTCCTGTCCGCCATCATCCACCCACACGCACGCCAAGAGTCCGCCAAGAATCCCGCGCGCGTCTCAGTCCGACGCGACCAGCGCGGCCCACAGCTCCGCCCGTGCCGGGAACCGGGACAGGTCCACGCCGAGCAGCTGCTGCGCGTGCGCGACGCGGGCGCGCACGGTGTGCCGATGGATGCCGAGGCTGCGCGCCGCCTCGTCGATGCGGGCATCGTGCGCCAGCCACGTGCGCACCGTCTCGATCAGCGCCGTCCCGTGGGCCGCGTCGTGCGCGCGCAGGGGACGCAGGCGCGCGTCGGCCAGGGCCCGCGCGGCGGGGGAGTCGAGGCTCGACAGCACGCCGGCGGCATCCGCGAAGCGTCCCACCCGCCCGGGCGCGGCGGTGCGCAGGGCGGTGAGGGCTTGCGCGTGCGCCCGCGCGAACGCCGCGTACTCGGCGGGCTCCGAGACCCCCACGGCGGCGTCGAGCAGCCCCGAGAGCGCCTCGGCGGCCCGCTCGTCGCCGGCGGGTTCGACGAGGACGATGCCGTCGGAGCTGCGGGCGTAGAAGAGGCCACCGCGCTCGGCCGCGCGCAGCTCGAGCCAGTCGACGGCGGCGTCCGCACGCCCGGGGGAGACGTTGGCCACCGCGACCACGACGGGCGCCGCCGGCAGCGGGCCCCACAGCTCCCGCGACACCCGTCGGGCCAGCTGGGGGTCGTCGGACAGCAGGGTCTGCAGCAGGCCCGTGCGCAGGGCCGAGCGGGCCCGGCCGAGGCCGACGTTCTGTTCGAGGGCGAGCCCGGCCATCGCGATCACCGAGGTCACGACGCTGCGCCCCTCCAGATCGAGGTCGGCGCCCACGATCGCGATGAGGCCGCGCAGGTGGCCGCCGCGGCCGAGCGTCTGCATCGTGACGTGGCGGTCGCCGATGTCGAGGGTCGAGGCGGCGCGCGCGCCGCGGCGGAGGACGGCCCCGGCCTCGGTCGCGAGCGCCGCGAGCGCGGCCTCGTCGAGGGCGTCGGAGGGGGCGCTCTGGGTGAGCGTGCCCGCCGCATCGAACAGCCCGACCCACGCGCCGAGCTGCGCCGCGAGCTCCGCCACCGTCGCGGCGAGCCCGTCGGGGCGCAGGGCGGCGAGCGAGATGGCGCGCTGCGCCGAGAGCGCCCACGTGCGCCGGGCGTACGCCTGGGCGGCGATCGCCTCCGCGTTCGCGCGGGCGAGGGCGATGAACGGGGTGCGGTAGGGCACCTCGAACAGCGGCATCCGCTCGGCGCGGCACGCCTCGACGAGGGCGGGCGGGATGCCGTCGCGGACGACCTCGGTGCCGAACCCGAGGCCGCGCACGCCGCGGGTGCGCAGCCGTGCGACGTAGGCCGTGTACCCGTCGAGGTCGCCGTCGGGCGCGGGACCGGCCCCCACGAACTGGGTGCCGGTGGTCAGCAGCAGGAGGTCGTCGGCCAGGAAGGGCGTCGGATCGGCGAGGTCCGAGCTGTGCACCCACCGCAGCGGGGCCTCCAGCGCTCCCGCGTCGAGGTCGTCCGGATCCGACGCGAGGCGCAGATCGAGGTCGCGGCGCGCGAGGAGCGCGCGCAGGGTGGGCTGCGGATCGGTCACGGCGGGGCCTCCTCGGCGCGCTGCGGGGCCGCGCGCGGCGGTGCGGTCTGCGGGTCGACGGGCGCACCCCGCTGTACGCGACGTATGCCCTTCGACTCAGAATGTACACGGCGGAAGGTGTGACGCGGGGCTCGCGGCTCATACGCTCCCGGCATGAGCATCATCGACAGCGCCGTCGTCGGCGGACCGACCCTGGCGCAGGAGCGCCGCCTCGTCACCAGCATCCCCGGCCCCCGCTCGCAGGAGCTGCTGGCCCGCAAGAGCGCCGCCGTCGCCGCGGGTGTCGCGCACACGGTGCCGATCGAGGCCGTCGCCGCGGGCGGCGGGGTCGTCGTGGATGCCGACGGGAACTCGCTCATCGATCTCGGCAGCGGCATCGCGGTGACCAGCGTCGGAAACGCGAACCCGCGCGTCGTGGCGGCCGTGCAGGCCGCGGTCGCCCAGATGACCCACACGTGCTTCATGATCTCGCCCTACGAGTCCTACGTCGCCGTCGCCGAGCGGCTGAACCGGCTGACCCCGGGCGATCACGAGAAGAAGTCCGCGCTGTTCAACTCGGGCGCCGAGGCCGTCGAGAACGCGATCAAGATCGCCCGGAAGGCGACCGGACGTCAGGCCGTCGTCGCCTTCGACCACGCCTACCACGGCCGCACGAACCTGACGATGGCCCTCACCGCCAAGTCGATGCCGTACAAGAGCGGCTTCGGGCCGTTCGCCTCCGAGGTCTATCGGGTGCCCGCGTCCTACCCGTTCCGCGACGGCCTGAGCGGTGCGGACGCCGCGGCCAGGGCCATCTCGCTGATCGAGAAGCAGATCGGCGCCGACAACCTCGCCGCCGTCATCATCGAGCCCATCCAGGGCGAGGGCGGCTTCATCGTCCCCGCCGAGGGGTTCCTTCCGGCGGTCGTGGACTGGTGCCGCGCGAACGGCGTCGTCTTCATCGCCGACGAGGTCCAGACGGGCTTCGCCCGCACCGGCGAGATGTTCGCGAGCGACCTGTTCGGCATCGTCCCCGACCTCATCACGACCGCGAAGGGCATCGCCGGGGGCATGCCGCTGGCGGCGGTCACCGGTCGCGCCGAGATCATGGACGCGACCCACGGCGGCGGTCTGGGCGGCACGTACGGCGGCAACCCCGTGGCCTGTGCCGCCGCGCTCGCCGCGATGGACGCGTTCGAGAACGACGGGCTGCTCGAGCGGGCACGAGAGATCGGGGGGATCCTCCGTGCCCGCTTCGAGTCGCTGCAGGGCTCCGACGCCCGCATCGGCGACGTCCGCGGCGCCGGCGCCATGATCGCCGTCGAGTTCGTCGACCCCGCCACGAAGGCACCGGATGCCGCGCTGACCGCGGCGGTCGCCAAGGCGGCGATCGCGCAGGGCGTCATCGTCCTCACGTGCGGCACCTACGGCAACGTCATCCGCTTCCTGCCGCCGCTGACGATCTCGGACGACCTCCTCGCCGAGGGCGTCGACGTGGTCGCCGCCGCCGTCGCCGCCCACGCCGCCGTCGCCGCCCCCTGAGCCCGCCCCGGCACCACGCCCTCACCCCACCCCATGTCCCACTTGCGCCCGGCGATGTCCCACTTTCGGTCTTCCAGAGGCCACTGTGACAGCGCTTATCGGGACATCGTGCGGGAGCACCACGCAACCGGACCCACGACAGAGGAGATACCATGACCGAGATCACACGTGACGTCGTCGTCATCGGAGCGGGCGCGGCGGGCCTGACGGCCGCGAACCAGCTCAAGAAGGCCGGTCTGTCGGTGGCCGTGCTCGAGGCGCGCGATCGCGTCGGCGGCCGGCTGTGGACCGACACGATCGAGGGCGCGATGCTCGAGATCGGCGGCCAGTGGGTCTCGCCCGATCAGGACGCGCTGAAGGAGACCATCGCGGAGCTGGGCCTGGAGACCTTCGACCGCTACCGCGAGGGCGACAGCGTCTACATCGGACCCGACGGGGTGGCCCACCGCTACACCGGCGACATGTTCCCCGTGCGCGCCGAGACCGAGCGGATCATCGCCGAGGTGACCGCGCGCCTGGACGCGATGGTCGCCGAGATCGACCCCGACCGCCCGTGGGCCCACCCGAAGGCCGCCGAGTGGGACACCGTCTCCTGGGATGCCTGGCTGCGCGAGCAGACCGACGACGACGAGGCCATCCGCAACCTCGCCTTCCCGACGGGCTCGGCGATGCTCACCAAGCCGACGCACTCGTTCTCGCTGCTGCAGTCGCTGCTGATGGCGGCATCCGCCGGCAGCTACACCCACCTCGTCGACGCCGACTTCATCCTCGACAAGCGCGTCGTCGGCGGTCTGCAGCAGGTGCCGCTGCTGCTCGCCGAGCGCCTGGGCGACGACGTCTTCCTGGGCCAGCCGGTGCGCACCCTCGAGTACACCGAGGGCGAAGGCGTCGTCGCCGTCGCCGAGGGGGTGACGGTGCGTGCCCGTCACGCGATCCTCGCGCTGGCCCCCGTGCTCTACAACCGCATCTCGTTCGTCCCGCCGCTGCCGCGTCTGCAGCACCAGATGCACCAGCACATCTCGATGGGCTTCGTCATCAAGGTGCACGCCGTGTACGAGACGCCCTTCTGGCGCGAGAAGGGCCTGTCCGGCACCGCGTTCAGCCCCTACGAGCTCTCGCACGAGGCCTACGACAACACGAACCACGGCGACGAGCGCGGCACCCTGGTCGGCTTCGTGTCCGACCGCACCGCGGACGACCTGTTCCGCCTCAGCGCCGCGGAGCGCAAGGAGCGCATCCTCGAGTCGCTGAGCCACTACTACGGCCCCGAGGCGAAGGACCCCGTCGTCTACTACGAGAGCGACTGGGGCAGCGAGGAGTGGACGCGCGGCGCGTACGCGGCATCCTTCGACCTCGGCGGGCTCCACCGCTACGGCGCCGACCTGCGCACGCCCGTCGGGCCGATCCACTTCGCCTGCAGCGACATGGCCGGCGCGGGCTACCAGCACGTCGACGGCGCCATCCGGATGGGACGCGTCGCGGCGCAACAGATCCTCGACGAGATCCGCGCATGAGCGGTCACCTCGTCGTCGGCTACACCGCGACCAAGCCCGGTCGCGACGCCGTCGCGTTCGCCGCGCGGCTCGCGGCGGCCCTCGACGCCGTGCTCGACGTCGCGATCATCCTGCCCAGCGCGGACCGCAGCGTCATCACCCCGCCGGATGCCGGCTACGACCGTCACCTGCACGCGCAGGCCCAGACGTGGATCGCGCAGGCGATCGACCGCATCCCCGCGAACGTCGTGGCGCACGCCCACGTCCGGCCGGCGGAGTCGTTCGCCGAGGGCCTGGTGACCCTCGCCGACGAGCTGAGGGCCTCGTACATCGTGGTCGGCGCCGCCGACGGCGGCTCGCGCGGCCGCCACCGTCTGGGCTCGACGACGACCGAGCTGCTGCACTCCTCCGACGTGCCGGTCGTGCTCGTGCCGCGCGGTGCGCGCAAGATCGCGCCGGAGACCGGCATCGCACGTCTCACGGTGGCGATCGGCACCCGACCCGGCGCCGACGCGCTGATCACCGAGACGGCCGAGCTCGCCGGCGCCATCGGCGCGCCGGTCCGGCTGCTCTCGCTGCTGCCGGTCGACCTGCCGCCGTCGGCCGACACCGCGGCGATCCGCATCGCCGGCACGACCGAAGCCGACGAGGTGCTCGCCGCGGCGCGCGCCGAGCTTCCCGCGGGCCTGCGCACCGACGTGGCGGTCGCCGCGGGCGACAGCATCGAGGAGGCGGTGTCGTACCTCGACTGGCTTCCCGGCGAGGTCGTGCTGGTCGGCTCGAGCCGACTCGCCCAGCCGCGACGGCTGTTCCTCGGCTCCACCGCGGCCAAGATGCTCCACGAGATCACCGTCCCGGTGATCGTCGTCCCCCGCACCCGTTCCCACTCCGAGGAGGCTCGACGATGAGCGCACCCTCCGCATCCGACGCGCCGGCCGTGCCCGCCGAGACCGGCGGCCTGTCCAGCAAAGGGCTGAGCGCCGGCACGATCGGTCTCATCGGCGCCGTCGTCATCGGCATCTCGTGCATCGCCCCGGCCTACACCTTCACGGCGGCCGTGGGGCCCACGGCATCCGCCGTCGGCGCACAGATCCCGGCGATCATCCTCGTCGGCTTCATCCCCATGCTGCTGGTGGCCTTCGGCTACCGCGAGCTGAACAACCGCATGCCGGATGCCGGTACCAGCTTCACCTGGGCGGCGCGCGCGTTCGGCCCGTGGGTCGGGTGGATGGCCGGGTGGGGCCTGGTGGTGGCGACCATCCTCGTGCTGTCGAACCTCGCCGGCGTCGCGGTCGACTTCCTGTTCCTGCTGCTGTCGCAGGTCACGGGCAACGCGGAGATCGCCGACCTGGCCGCGAACACCTGGATCAACGTCGGCGTGTGCCTGCTGTTCATGCTGGCGGCGACCTTCATCTCCTACCGCGACATGCAGACCACCCAGAAGCTGCAGTACGTGCTGGTCACCTTCCAGGTGGCCGTGCTGCTGTTCTTCGCGATCGCGGCGATCGTGGAGGCCGTGGGCGGCAAGGGCTTCGACTTCCAGCCGTTCGACATCGGCTGGTTCAACCCGTTCGCCGTCGGCTCGTTCAGCGCGTTCGCGGCGGGCCTGTCGCTGTCGATCTTCATCTTCTGGGGGTGGGACGTCACCCTCACCATGAACGAGGAGACGAAGGATCCCGAGAAGACCCCGGGCCGCGCCGCGACGATCACGGTGCTCACGATCGTCTCGATCTACCTGCTGCTCGCGGTCGCCATGATCATGTACGCCGGTGTCGGCACGGGCGAGCTCGGGCTCGGCAACGAGGGCATCCAGGAGAACGTGTTCTTCCACCTGTCCGGGCCGATCCTCGGTCCCCTGGCGTTCCTGGTGTCGCTGGCCGTGCTCACCTCCTCGGCGTCGTCGTTGCAGTCGACGTTCGTGGGACCCGCGCGCACGCTCCTGTCTATGGGGCACTACGGCGCGCTTCCGCCCGCGTTCGCCCGGGTGAGCCCGCGGTTCTTCACGCCGGGCTTCGCCACGATCGTCTCGGCGATCGTCGCCTCGGCGTTCTACGCCGTCATGCGCGTCGTGAGCGAGAACACGCTGTGGGACACGATCCTGACCCTCGGCATGATGATCTGCTTCTACTACGGCATCACGGCGTTCGCCTGCGTCTGGTACTTCCGCAAGCAGTGGTTCGACTCGGTGCGCAACGTCTTCTTCACCTTCCTGTTCCCGCTCGTCGGCGGGGCCATCCTCGCCGTCCTGTTCTTCACGACGCTGTTCGACTCGATGGACCCGGCCTACGGGTCGGGGGCCAACGTCGGCGGCGTCGGGATCGTCTTCATCCTCGGCATGCTCATCATCGTGGTGGGCATCGTCCTCATGATCTGGCAGTTCGTGAAGCGCCCCGCCTTCTTCCGGGGCGAGACGCTGTCCACGGACGCCCCCGCCAGCACCCGTCGCCTGAAGGAGGCCGCACGTTGATCAGCGAAAGCGCACTGCTCGAGAAGGTTCCCCGCGGACTGTTCATCGCCGGGGAGTGGGTGGACGGCTCCGCCGGCACCTTCCCGGTGGTCGATCCGGCGACCGGCGACACCCTCGTCGAGATCGCGGACGCGTCGCCCGAGGACGGCATCCGTGCCCTCGACGCCGCGGTCGCGGCGCAGGAGGAGTGGGCGGCCACCGCTCCGCGCGTGCGCAGCGACATCCTGCGCCGGGCGTTCGACCTGCTCACCGCCCGCGCCGACGAGTTCGCCCTGCTGATGACCCTGGAGATGGGAAAGCCCCTCGCCGAAGCGCGCGGGGAGGTCACCTACGGCGGCGAGTTCCTGCGCTGGTTCAGCGAGGAGGCGGTGCGCATCGCCGGCCGCTACGGCTCCAACCCGGAGGGCACCGGGCGGATGATCGTCAGCCAGCGCCCGGTGGGACCGTGCTTCTTCATCACGCCGTGGAACTTCCCGCTGGCGATGGCGACCCGCAAGATCGCTCCCGCGCTCGCCGCGGGGTGCACCGTGGTGGTCAAGCCCGCCGAGCTCACCCCGCTGACGACGCTCGCCTTCGTCGACCTGCTCGTCGAGGCGGGTCTGCCCGCGGGTGTCGTCAACGTGGTCACCACGACGCGCTCGGGTGCACTCTCGGCACCGATCATCGCCGACCCCCGCCTGCGCAAGCTGTCGTTCACGGGATCGACGCCGGTGGGCAAGAAGCTCATCGCGCAGGCGGCCGAGGGCGTGCTCCGGGTGTCGATGGAGCTCGGCGGCAATGCGCCGTTCGTGGTCTTCGACGACGCCGACCTCGACAAGGCGGTCGACGGGGCGATGCTCGCGAAGTTCCGCAACATCGGGCAGGCCTGCACCGCCGCGAACCGCTTCATCGTGCACGAGTCCGTCGCGGCGGAGTTCGCCCGACGCGTCACCGCGCGCGTGGACGCCATGCGCGTCGGACGCGGCACGGAGGACGGGGTGCAGATCGGCCCGCTCATCGACCGCAAGGCGGTCGACGGCACCGAGGCGCTGGTGTCGGATGCCGTCTCCCGCGGAGCCCGGCTGCTCACCGGTGGCGAGGCCATCGACGGACCCGGGACCTTCTTCGCCCCCACGGTGCTCACCGACGTCGCCGCCGGCAGCGACATCCTGCGCGAGGAGATCTTCGGCCCGGTGCTGGCGATCGCGACGTTCGGGAGCGAGGACGAGGCGGTGCGCCTGGCCAACGACACGGAGTACGGCCTCGTCTCCTACGTCTTCACCGAGGACCTCGCCCGGGGCCTGCGGATGATCGACCGCCTCGAAACCGGCATGATGGGGCTGAACGCGGGCGTCGTGTCCAACGCGGCGGCACCGTTCGGCGGCGTCAAGCAGTCGGGCATGGGGCGCGAGGGAGGCCTGGAGGGCATCCACGAGTACCTGTCGACGAAGTACACGCTGATCCCCGCCACCTGATCCGAACGCGAACCGAGCACGATCCGACACGAACGGAGAACGACGATGACGTATGCGGTTGTGAACCCCGCCACCGGCGAGACCCTCGCCACCTACCCGGACGCCACCTCGTCGGAGGTCGAGGCCGCCGTCGCGGCCGCCCACGAGGCGGCCCAGACGTGGGGGCGCACCTCGACGCCCGCCGAACGCGCGGCGCTGCTGCGCCGCGTCGCCGAGCTGCACCGCGAGCGCCGCGACGAGCTCGCCGCGATCATCGTGCGCGAGATGGGCAAGCCGCTCGCCGCGGCCGAGGGCGAGGTCGACTTCGCCGCCGACATCACCGAGTTCTACGCCGATCACATCGACGAGATCACCGGCGACCGGCCCCTCGACATCCTGGGGGAGGGCACCGCCGTCATCCGCCGCTCGCCCCTGGGCGTGCTGCTGGGCATCATGCCGTGGAACTTCCCCTACTACCAGGTCGCCCGCTTCGCCGCGCCCAACCTGGCGATCGGCAACACGATCCTGCTCAAGCACGCGCCGCAGTGCCCCGAGTCGGCGGCGGCCATCGCGGCCATGTACGCCGACGCGGGATTCCCCGCCGGCGCCTACGTCGACGTCCGCCTCACGAACGAGCAGGCCGCCGACGTGATCGCCGACCGTCGCGTACACGGCGTCTCCGTCACCGGCAGCGAGCGCGCCGGCGCGGCGGTCGCCGAGATCGCGGGCCGCAACCTCAAGAAGGTCGTGCTGGAGCTCGGCGGCTCGGACCCCTTCATCCTGCTGTCCACCGACGACCTGGATGCCGCGGTGCAGGCGGCCGTCGATGCGCGCCTGGACAACAACGGTCAGTCCTGCAACGGCGCCAAGCGCTTCCTCGTCGCCGACGAGCTGTACGACGGGTTCGTCGAGCGCTTCGCCGCGGCCCTGCAGGCGGCGAAGGTCGGCGATCCGTTCGCCGAGGACACCGTGCTCGGACCGCTGTCGTCCCTGGCGGCCGCGGAGCGGCTGCAGGAGCAGGTCGACCGTGCCGTCGCGCAGGGCGCGACGGTCGTGACCGGCGGCACGCGCGACGGCGCCTTCTTCCCCGGCACCGTCCTCACCGGTGTCACCGCCGACATGGACGCCTACCGCGAGGAGTTCTTCGGTCCCGTCGGCGTCGTCTACCGCGTCAGCGGCGAGGACGAGGCCGTCGAGATCGCGAACGGCACCGAGTTCGGCCTCGGCTCGTACGTCTTCACGACCGACCCCGCGCAGGCCGCCCGCATCGCCGACCGCATCGACGCCGGCATGGTCTACGTCAACATCGTCCTCGCCGACTCGCCCGAGCTGCCGTTCGGCGGCGTGAAGCGCAGCGGCACGGGACGTGAGATGGGCCTGCTCGCCGCCGAGGAGTTCGTCAACAAGAAGCTCATCCGCATCGCGGGCTGAGCCCGGTCAGGCCGGCAGCACCGCCCGGACCTCGGCCGCCTCGGCGTGACGGCCGAGGCCCTCCAGGACGTCGCCCAGCTCGAGGGCGACGGCCTGTCGGAGGGCCTCGGCGTCGTCGGCGTGGTCGAAGGCGGCGCGGTAGACCGCCACGGCGTCGCCGGGCCGGCCGGCCTCGCGCAGCACGCGCGCCGCCAGCAGCTCCGACCCGCCGGCGCCGGCTGGGTCGCCCGCCGCCGCGAACGCGTCCGCGGCCTGCAGGGCGGTCGCGACGGCGTCGTCGACGTCTCCGCGGCCGATCAGCAGACGGGCGCGGGTGTCGAGCACGTCCGCGACGAACCAGGCCGCCTCGTGGCGTCGGCCGAGCTCCAGAGCCTCGTCGACCAGGGCGAACGCCTCGTCGTCGCCGCGCTGCTGATGCGCCTGGGCCAGGGTGTGCAGGGCGTCGGCCAGCAGGCCCACCTCGTCGTCGTCGCCGCGGACGATGCCGACGGCCTCGGCGAGCACCTCGATCGCATCGTCCAGGGCTCCGAAGCGTCCGAGCAGGCGGCCCTGCTGCACGAGCGCGTACGCCCGGCCCGCGGCATCCTCGGCCTCCTCGCGGAGATCGGCCGTGTACGCCCACGCTCCCACGGCGTTGCCGTACTCCTCGGCCGCCTGCAGCGCCTGCGCCAGCAGCGCGGCGGTGAGGGCGCGCGAGGCCGGCTCGACGCCGCTCTCGCTCTCCTCGCGGAGCACCTCGTTCAGCGTGTCCACCGCCTCCGCGGCGAACCCGGCGGCGAGCATCGCGCGGCCCTGGCGGAAACGGACGTCCACGCTCGACAGGTCGGCGCCGTCGCGGCGCTCCGCGGCGACCCGGTAGCGGCTGACCGCCGCCGCGGGCGCACCGGCATCCTCATGCAGCATCGCCGCGAGCAGGAAGGACTCCGAGACGATCACGTCGTCCACGCCGATCGAGACCGCGATCCGCGCCGCCTCGTCGGCGGCGGCGGCGCCCGCGGCGAACTCCTCGACGACACCGTGCAGCCGGGCACGGGTCACCAGGGCGCGCACGCGTCGGCCGTCGTCGACCGCGGGATCGGCCAGCAGCGCGTCGATGACCCGGATGGCGCCGGCGGCGTCGTCGGCGGCCGAGAGCGCGTCCGCCTCGAGCAGCCGCATGCCGTGGGCGCGGCCCACGTCGCCGGCCTCGGCGAACAGGGCCGCGGCATCGCGGGCCGGCGCCAGCGCGGCGTCGTGATCGCCCGCCCAGAGTCGGCCGATCGCGACCGTCGACAGCAGATCCGCCCGCTCGGCGATCCGATCCGCCGCCAGGGCGTCGAGCTCGTCCTGCACGCGCGGGAGCGACTCGACCAGGTCGACGCCGAACAGCACGAGTCCGAGCCGCTCCTCCAGTGCCTCCTGCACGTCCAGGCCCGCCTCCCGCAGGATGGCGCGCCGGTCCGCGAGCGCGGCGGACGCCTCGTCGGTGCGGCCGTACGAGGTGAGGGCGGAGACGAGGTGCGAGCTCAGAGCGACCCGTTCCTCCCCGACGGCGTCCGGGAGGGCGGCACGGATGGCGTCGATCGCGGTGCTCGATCCCGCGCTGGCGAGCACGAGCGCGCGCTCCACCCGCTGCTGCGGGGTCTGCGGCTCCTCCGCCGCGACCAGGGTCGAGAACTCGTGGGAGCGGATCGGCACGTCGTAGCGCTCGGCCCCGCTCTCGCGCAGTCGCGCGAGAGCACGGGCATGCGCGTCGGTGCCGTTGCGCGCGTCGAACGCGGCGGCGATGCGGTCGGCTTCGGCCCACGCCCGCGCCGCCAGCTCGGCAGCCGACCACGGGCCGTCGTGCGGGCCGAGCACGGCCACCAGCTCGGCCGCCTCCGAGCCGCGCACGGGCGTGTCGGGGTGCCCGCCCGCGGCGACCGCGTCGAGGCCGACGGCGAACGCGGCCAGGGCGGTCTCGTGCGCCGCGGCATCCAGCCCGTCGTGCACCAGCCAGGGGAGGTGCTTCTCGACGAGGGCCAGGGTGCGGGCGTCGTTGCCGGTGACGGCGCAGAAGACCACGTTGTCCGCGATGATCGCGAGGTTCGCGGGGTTGTCCTTGGCCAGCCGATAGCTGCGCAGGTGCGCGGCGCGCGCCTCGTCCAGCATCCCGGCGCGCAGGTACGGCAGCAGGATGCGGGCGAGCGCGTGCTCCGGCTCCTCGCCGCACGAGAAGCCGCCCTCGATCATCTCCTGCACGAGGCGGATCGCGTCGTCCTCTCGTCCCGTCTCGGCGAAGAATCCGGCGAACTGACTGCGCACGCACGCGTCGCAGTGGCTGTAGTCGTCTCGCGGGGTCGCCTCCAGTCGCTGCTGCAGGGCAGCCGCCTCCTCGACGCGGCCCGCCGACCAGGCGTCCTCGAAGCGCGCCATGAGCACGCCCGACTCGCCGACGCCGGCGCGGCGGTAGTGCTCCGCCATGTCGTCGAGCACCGCCGCGATCTGCGCGGGGGCGAACTCGGGCGAGTTGGAGAGCGCGCCGGCCATCCACTTGTAGTGCCAGAGAAGGTCGCCGGCGGGTTCGAGCACGGCCGGGAAGCGCTCCGGGTCGGCGTCGTGATGGGCCAGGCACCACGCGAACGAGGTGAGCATCAGGTCGGTGTCGCCGGCCATGTTGGCGCTCGATGTCTGCCGCAGCCGGGCCTCGTACTCGAGCCGCTCGTCACCGCTCTCCCGCGCCAGCGACACGGCGTCCGCGACGAGCGCACGTTCGGCGGGACCCCACGGCGTGCGGTCGATCTCGTCGAAGAGCGTGCGGACGCGGGAGGCGAAGCTGGTCATGATTCTCCTTCGGGGGATGCGGATGCCGCCGGGTCGTCGGCGTGCAACGCACGGCCGAGCAGCTCCGAGAGCGAGGTCGTCATCAGTGCGCGGTCGGCCGCGCCGAGCGGGTGGTGGCCGGCCAGCAGCGACTGGACGTACAGCAGGTGGATGCCGAGGTCGAACACCCGGCCGTCCGGGGCCGATCCGAGTCGGCGCACGAGCGCGTTGGTCCAGTTCAGACACAGCCGCGCGGCGGGGGCGCCGTCGGCGGGCGCGCCGCCGACGACCGCGGCGGCGCGATCGAGCACGCCGCCCCACAGCGCACCGCCGGCGCTGCGGGCACGGCCGCGATCGAGCGCGCGCAGCACGGCGGGGTCGGAGACGAACAGGCCGGGCAGCTCGCCGCGCGCGAAGGAGCGGACCATCACGTCGACGTCGGGCAGCGCCGCCGCCGCGCGGCGTTCCAGCTCCAACGCGGCGGCGCGGTCGTCCAGAGGCGGCAGATCGAGCCGGTCGATCTCGTCCAGCACCTCGATGCGCTCGACGGTGACGTGGGGGAAGACGTCGGGGAGGCGTCGGATCAGATCGGCGTCGTAGACGTAGCCGCCGTCGACCAGCACCCCGCCGTCGTCGATGACGCTCGCCACCTGGCGGAACTCGTCGACGGTCTCGGCGTAGCGCACGTGCGGGAAGCGGCGCACGAGCTCCTCGATCCGCAGCCGGCCCTGCGTGGTCTCCACCGACAGCCAGCGGACGATGAAGCGGGCGAGCTCGTCGTCGTGGCGCACGAGCGCCTTGAGGGCGACCTCGTGGATCGCGACGAACTGGGCGAGACGGGCGGGATCGCTCAGCGCGAGGTCGAGGATCCACCGGCGGATGCCGTCGCCCAGCTCCCGACGGGTCTGCTCCAGCGCGTCGTCGTCGACCAGCGCCTCCCGGCTCGCGGTCGGGTGCAGTCCCTCCGAGTCGATGACGGCGCGCGCGAAGAACGCCCAGTCGGGGAGGATGTCATCGGCGCGCTCGGTCAGCAGCATCCGGCGCAGGTACACGCGGGTGCTCTGCCGCGCCGACGGCGGCGGCGCGAACGGCAGCACGTAGGCGACACCGCGGGTCTGCGTCGCCGGCACCGTCAGCGCGATGACGTCCAGCGGTTCCGCACCGAGGAGGTCGCGGCCGTAGGCCAGCCGCGTCTCGCGGTCGGCGGACAGGAACGGCGGCGCGGTGGTGATCGTCGTCTCGCCGCCGGCGGGCAGGTCGACTGCGATCGTCACGGGCAGGTAGGCGGCGAAGGTCTCGGCGAGCTCGAGCACCGTCGCGGTCTCCACGAGGGCGCGCGTCTCGGCGCGGGGGGAGAGGTGCACGCTGGTGCCGACGGGGGTCTCCGGCGCGCCGGGGCCGACGGTGAAGGTGCCGTCGGAGCGGCCCACCCACTCGACGGCCTCGCCGGCGGCGGCGCTGCGCGAGCGGATGACGATGGTGTCGCAGACCATGAAGCACGACAGCATCCCGATGCCGAACTGGCCCAGGTAGTCGCCGCGCGGCAGGTCGAAGATGTCGCGCTTGGAGCTGCGCCCCACGGTCGCCAGCAGATCGGCGACCTCGGCGGCGGTGAGACCGACGCCGTCGTCGCGGAGGACGAACTCGTCGGATGCCGCACTCACCGGCGTGATCCGCACGCGCCCGCCCCCGCCGTCGACGCCGCGGCGCGCGGCGATCGCGTCGACCGCGTTCTGCAGGAGCTCGCGCAGATACACGCGGGGACCGGAGTAGATGTGCCGGCTGAGCAGATCGATGACTCCGCGCAGGTCGACCTGGAACTGATGGGCGGCGTTCTCGTTCAGCGTCATACCTCGGGGTGGAGCGTCGGGGATACCTCCAGGCTATTCGAGAATTTGCCCGGCGCGCGGGGGTGGCGCCGCGCGCGCCGGCGGAGCAGGATGAGGCCATGGACACCTCGGATGCGGTCAGCTTCCTCGATGACCGGCAGTGCTGGCAGCGACTCGCCGAGCAGGAGCTCGGCCGCCTGGTCACCCACGTCGGCGACGTCCTGGACATCTTCCCGGTGAACTACATCCTCGACGGGGAGAGCATCGTCTTCCGCACCGCCGAGGGCAGCAAGCTGACCGAGCTCACGATCAACGACGGCGTGCTCTTCGAGGTCGACGAGTACAGCGACACCGACGCCTGGAGCGTGGTGGTGCGCGGCCACGCCCACCGCCTGACGACGGCCGACGACGTGCGCGCCGCGGACGAGCTCGGGCTGCGCCCGTGGATCCCGACGGTGAAGTACAACTACGTCCGCGTCGTTCCGGCATCCCTGTCCGGACGCGACTTCCGCCGGGGGCCGGAACCCGATCGGTACGGTGTGCAGGAGTACTGACGGTTCGCGCGTCCAGATGGCATGACGTACACTGGACAGTGCACTTGAAGTCTGCATTCTTTTGCCGTGCCCGCGTGGTTCCCGCGTGGTCCTCGAGCACGGGAGGCGGATTTCACCCTGGGATCCCCGGATCTCTAGGGCGGTAGCTCAATTGGCAGAGCAGCGGTCTCCAAAACCGCAGGTTGCAGGTTCGATTCCTGTCCGCCCTGCGCGTCAGCGATCAGTTGACACAGCAGGCGCGCCGGTCCACGCCGGCGCGGAAGCAAGTCCGAGAACGTCCGAGCACGTCACATGGGTGGGTAAATGGTCCAGGAAGAGGCGCACGGCGAGGTCGTCGCAGCAGGCGGCACGCCCCGCGAGAAGAAGCTGAACTTCTTCCAGCGGATCGCGCTCTTCATCCGCCAGGTCTTCGGCGAACTCCGCAAGGTGGTCACGCCGACCCGCCAGGAGCTCCTGAAGTTCACCGGTGTCGTCCTCGGCTTCGTCGTCGTGATGATGGCCGTCGTGTACAGCCTCGACTTGCTCTTCACCTGGGTGGTGCAGGTCGTCTTCGGCGTGCCGAGCTGATCCAGCCGACGCCCGAGCTGTCACCGCACGACCCCCGAGGGAAGAGGACATACGTGTCTGAGAAGTACACCGACGACGTCGACTGGGCCACCGCCGCCGAGCAGTCCAGTGAAGACGACGAGGCGCAGGAGGGCAACGTCCTCGCCGCCGAGGAGCGCGCCTCCGCGCCCGCGGAGCACCTCGCCGTCCACGTGGTCGACGACGAGGACGCGGCCGTCGACGACGACGAGTACGACGACATCGACATCGAAGACCCGGAGGCAGACGCCATCGTGAACGACGCACTGGAGATCGACGAGGCCGCCGAGGCCGAAGCCGCCGCCGAGGTGCTCACCGACGCCCTCGCCGAGGAGGAGGCCGACGCGGCCGCTCACGCCGCCGAGGAGATCGCGCCCTACGACGGTCCCGACGTCAACGGCGAGCCCGACGCCCCCGTGCTGGACGAGGAGTTCGTCGCCGAGGTCGAGACCGCCGGCGAGGTGGTCGAGGCCGCCGAGGACGACGCCGACGCCGCACCCGAAGACCCCTACGAGGCGTTCCGCACCGAGCTGCGGTCGCTTCCCGGCAAGTGGTACGTCATCCACTCGTACGCGGGCTTCGAGCGCAAGGTGAAGGCCAACATCGAGCAGCGCAAGAACTCGCTCGAGGTCGAAGAGGACATCTACCAGGTCGAGGTCCCCATGGAGGACGTCGTCGAGATCAAGAACGGTCAGCGCAAGATGGTCACGCGCGTCCGGATCCCCGGCTACGTGCTCGTGCGCATGGAGCTCAACGAGGACACGTGGTCGGTCGTGCGTCACACGCCCGGCGTCACGGGCTTCGTGGGCAACGCCCACAACCCGACGCCGCTGCGTTTCGAGGAGGCCTTCAACATGCTGAAGTCCCTCGTGCAGATCACCGAGACGGCGCCCGTCAAGGGCGGCGGGGCCAAGGGCTCCGCGACCCAGGCGCGCAGCGTCATCACCGAGGTCGACTTCGAGATCGGCGAGACGATCACGATCAAGGAGGGCTCGTTCGCGGGTCTTCCCGGCTCGATCAGCGAGATCAAGCCGGAGAGCGGCAAGCTCACGGTGCTCGTCTCCCTCTTCGAGCGCGAGACGCCGGTCGAGCTGTCGTTCGACCAGGTCACCAAGCAGTGATCGCCACCGGATGCCGCGGCATCCGGTAGAATCATCAGGTTGCGCGCTCGTCGCGCGACCTCCCCACCACCTTTCGGGTCCGCCGATCGCGTGGAAGCGCGCCCCGATGCTTCGGCCACGGGCGCTCGACAGAAGGAAAGAGAATGGCACCGAAGAAGAAGGTGACCGGCCTGATCAAGCTTCAGATCAACGCCGGTGCCGCCAACCCGGCGCCGCCGATCGGCCCCGCGCTCGGTCAGCATGGCGTCAACATCATGGAGTTCTGCAAGGCGTACAACGCCGCGACCGAGTCGCAGCGCGGCAACGTCATCCCCGTGGAGATCACCGTCTACGAGGACCGCAGCTTCACGTTCATCCTGAAGACCCCGCCCGCCGCGGAGCTCATCAAGAAGGCCGCCGGCGTGCAGAAGGGCTCCAAGACCCCGCACACCGTCAAGGTCGCGAAGCTCACCAAGGACCAGGTCCGTCAGATCGCCGAGACGAAGATGCCCGACCTGAACGCGAACGACATCGAGGCCGCCTCGCTGATCATCGCCGGCACCGCCCGCTCCATGGGCATCACGGTCGAGGACTGAGGGGGAACGCACAATGGCTAAGTCCAAGGTTTACGAAGCAGCCGCGGCGAAGATCGACCGCGACAAGTTCTACACGTCCACCGAGGCCGTGAAGCTCGCGAAGGAGACGGGGTCGAAGAAGTTCGACTCGACCGTCGAGGTCGCCCTCAAGCTCGCGGTCGACCCGCGCAAGGCGGACCAGATGGTCCGCGGCACGGTCATCCTCCCGCACGGCACGGGCAAGACCGCCCGCGTCATCGTGTTCGCGACGGGCCCGGCCGCCGAGGCCGCCATCGCCGCGGGCGCGGACGAGGTCGGCGGCGCCGAGCTCATCGAGAAGGTCGCCGGTGGCTGGACCGCGTTCGACGCGGCCGTCTCCACGCCCGAGCTCATGGGCCAGGTCGGACGCCTCGGCAAGGTCCTCGGTCCCCGTGGCCTCATGCCGAACCCCAAGACCGGCACCGTGACCCCCAACCCGGCCAAGGCCGTCGAGGAGATCAAGGGCGGCAAGATCGAGTTCCGCGTCGACAAGCACGCCAACGTGCACTTCGTCGTCGGCAAGGCCTCCTTCACGGCCGAGCAGCTGGAGGAGAACTTCACCGCCGCGGTCGAGGAGATCGTGCGCCTGAAGCCCTCGAGTTCGAAGGGCCGCTACATCCAGAAGGGCGCCGTGTCGACCACGTTCGGCCCCGGCATCCCGCTGGACGTCAACTCCCTGGTCTGATCCTCGGATCGACCGCACGACGGGGCTCCACCTTCGGGTGGGGCCCCGTCGTCGTCTCAGCCGTCCCGGCGGATCTCGAAGACGCCGGAGCCCTCGGGCGCGATCTGCTCGACCTGCACGTCGTCGACCCAGCCGCCGCGCGGGCCGCGGCGGGCCCAGTCCACGACGTCGGCCACGGCCGCATCGCTGCCCTCCACCTCGGCCTCGACGCTGCCGTCGGGGCGATTGCGCACCCATCCGGTGGCCCCGGCGCGCGCGGCGACGGCTTCCATCGTGAATCGGTACCCGACGCCCTGCACGCCGCCGCGGGCGACGAGGTGGACACGCATCATCCCCCCATCCTGCCCGCACCGCGTCAGCGGGGCCAGACGAGGCTCACCGCGAGGGCGATCATCACGACCGCGATCACGCCGTCGACGATGCGCCAGGAGCGCGGCGTGGCCAGCCGGCGCCCCAGATGACGGGCGCCGAGGGCGAGCGAGAAGAACCAGAGGACGGATGCCGCGGCGGCCCCCGCGGCGAACCACCAACGGTCCGCGCCGTGCGTGTTCGCGACGGAGCCGAGGAGGAACACGGTGTCGAGGTAGACGTGCGGGTTGAGCCAGGTGAGCGCGAGGCACGTCAGGACGATCGGTGCGAGCCGCGGCGCGCGGTCAGCGTCGCGCGGCCTCTCGTCGGACACCTGCAGCGCCGCGTCCGCCGGACGCAGCGCCCGGCGCGCCGCGAGCAGCCCGTAGCCGCCGAGGAAGAGGGCGCCCGCCCACCGCACGGCGTCGATGAGCCAGGGGACGGCGTGCAGGATCGCGCCGATGCCGGAGACGCCGACCGCGATGAGCACGGCATCCGACAGTGCGCACACGAGGGCGACGGCCACCACCCGCTCGCGGCGGATGCCCTGGCGCAGCACGAAGAGGTTCTGCGCGCCGATCGCGACGATGAGCGACAGGCCGAGGCCGAAGCCGGCGAGGACGGTGGGGAGCACGGCTTCGACGCTAGGAGGATCGTCGTGATCAGTCCAGGTGACGATTCTCACGCCTCGTAAGCTGAGCTTATGTCCCGTATCTCGCCCGAGCTGGCGCTCACCCTCGCGACGGCCGTCGAGGAGGGGACGCTGGAAGCCGCCGCGCGTCGACTGCACCTCACCCCCTCCGCCGTCAGCCAACGCATCCGGGCGCTCGAGGACGCGCTCGGACAGGTGCTCCTCGTGCGGACGAAGCCGGTGCGCGCCACTCCGGCGGCGCACGGTGTCGTCCGCTACGCCCGCCAGCTCGCGCTCCTCGAGGCCGACGCGATCGCGGAACTGGGCGCGGACGCCGCCACGACGCGCGTGCCCCTCGCCGTGAACGCGGACTCCCTGGCGACCTGGTTCCTCGCCCCGCTGGCACGGTTGAGCGCGCGCCACCCGGTGGTCTTCGACCTGCACCGCGACGATCAGGACTTCACGGCGGGCCTGCTCGAGTCGGGCACGGTGATGGGGGCGGTCACCTCGCGTGAGCAGCCCGTCGGCGGATGCCGGGTCAGCCCGCTCGGGGAACTCGTCTACGAGGCGGTCGCGACCCCGGCCTTCCGCGATCGGTGGCTGACCGGCGACGCCGACGGCGACCGCGACGGGCTGCGGCGGGCGCCGGTGATCGACTTCGACCGCCGCGACGACCTGCAGACGCGCTGGTTGACGGCCCGGGGCGTGGACCCCACCGCCCCGCCGCGCCACCGCGTGCCCGCGTCGCACGACTTCGCGACGGCCGTCCAACTCGGGTTGGGATGGGCTCTGCTGCCGCGCCTGCAGTCGCGCGAGGCCCTCGCCTCCGGCGCCCTCGTGCCGCTGGGCGGACCAGAGGTGGCGGTGGCGCTGTTCTGGCAGCAGTGGAACCTGCGCTCGCCCCTGCTCGACGCGGTGGCGGGGGAGATCGTCGCGGAGGGACGCCGCGTGCTGTCGCGGTGAGTCAGCAGTCGCCGACCGCGAGGACGATCTTCCCGCGGGTGTGACCCCGCTCCACCTCGCGGTGCGCCGTCGCGGCCTCGCCCAGGTCGTAGACGTGGTCGACGAACACGCGGATCGCGCCCGAGTCGAGTAGACGCGCCAGCGTCGCCAGGACGGTGCCGTCGGGGACCACCTTGTACGAGGTGGTCCGCACGCCCGCGGCCGCGGCGGCATCCGCGTACTGCGGCCAGCCCCCGGTGGGCACGAGGACGTACAGGCCGCCCGGGCGCAGCACGCCCAGCGACCGGGTGCCCGTGTCGTCGTGCACGTTGCCGACGAGGTCGATGACGACGTCGACGGTGCCGACGACGTCCTCGAAGCGCGTGGTCGCGTAGTCGATGGCGACGGATGCCCCCAGCTCGCGCAGCCACGCGAGGTTGCCGGCCGATCCGGTGGCGATCACCTGTGCGCCGAAGTAGGCGGCCAGCTGCACCGCGAAGTGGCCCACACCGCCCGCGCCGGCGTGGATGAGCACCCGCTGGCCCTCGTGGGCGTGCGCGGTCTCGACGACGAGCCCCCACGCGGTGAGCGCCGCCAGCGGCACCGCCGCGGCCTCGGCGTGCGAGAGCGACGCGGGCTTGCGCGCGACGGAGAGGGTGGGCACCACGACGTAGTCCGCGTAGGATCCGCCGGAGCGGGGGAAGGGGGTCATCCCGAACACCTCGGTGCCGGGAGGGAACGGGTGCGACTCGTAGGGCGCCGAGACGACGACGCCGCTGAAGTCGAAGCCGAGCGTGCTCGGGAACGCGTCGATGGCCCCCGACACCCCCGCGCCGGAGCGGGTCTTGGCGTCGATGGGATTGACCCCGGCGGCGACCACGCGCACGAGGAGCTCGCTCAGCACGGGAGCCGGCACGGGGATCGTGGCCTCGTGCAGCACCTCCGCGCCGCCGACCTCGTCGAAGACCATCGCGCGCATGTCCCGGGGGATCTCGGGGACGGGGGCGGTGTGGGCGGCATCCGCTGCCGCGGCGCCCCGCAGAGGCCGGAATCGGGTGAGACGGTGAGAGACCATCGGGTCGCTCCTTCCCGTGCGTGTCGGCGTTGGCTGCACGTGCGGCCGGGGAGGCGTGGTGCCCCCGTGCCGACCAGTCAACCCCGGGGATGTCTCCGCCGTGTTACGCGAGTGCTACCGGGCCGCTAAGCGTCGTCAGCGGCGCGTGACGCTCTCGCCGAGCGCATGCAGCAGGCGGGTCAGCGCGTGGATGTCGTCGAGGGGCCAGTCCACGATCGCATCCAGCAGCAGGCCCTGCTGCGGGGCCCGCGCGGCCTCGAGGCGCCCCCGGCCCTCGGCCGTGGCGGACAGCAGGCTCGAGCGGCCGTCGGCGGGGTCGGGGGCGCGCGAGATGAGGCCGAGGCTCTCCAGCTCGCGGATCGTCCGGCTCAGCTGGCCCTTGTCCATCATGAGGTGATCGGCGAGCGCGGACAGGGTCACGCCGTCGCGGCGGGCGATGGTCGTGAACACCTTGTACGCGCCCGGCAGCAGGCCCGGGCTCACCCGGTTCGCGATCTCGCTGATCACCCGTTGGAAGCGGGTGATCAGCTCCCCGAACTCGGCCTCCAGCTCCCGCACCGCGTCGGTACGGGAGCTGGAGGCTGCGGAGGTCTCAGCCATCGTCGCGGGTTCCCGTGCGCACGGTGCGCACCGATCCGGTCGCGGTCAGCGTCTCCATGGCCTCCGGGACGGAGACGGTCGCGAGGTCGGCCTCGCTCGCCTGCAGGCGCTCGACGGTGGTCATCGTCGTGAGCGGCTTGTTGGGGAGGAAGACGATCGCGATCAGCGAGATCACGGCGAAGGGGACGGCGATCAGGAAGGAATGGGAGATGCCGTTGGCGTAGATGTCCTCGAACACGACACGAAGCGTATCGGGCATCGCCGAGACCTTGGGCAGCGATCCGGACTGCAGCTGCTGCCCCCAGTACTGGGCCTGGTCGCCGAGCCCCATCACGGCGGCGGTGATCTCCTCCTTGCGCTCGGCGACGAGGTCGACCACGCGCGCGGCGAGGGCGGCGCCCATGACCGAGACGCCGATGGTCCCGCCGAGGCTCCGGAAGAACGTCACACCGGAGCTCGCGACACCGATCTCCTCCGGACGGGTCGTGTTCTGCACGACCAGCACGAGGTTCTGCATCGTCATGCCCACGCCCGCACCGAGCAGGAACATGTACACCGAGACGAGGAAGAAGTCCGTGTCGTAGTGGATCGTCGACAGCAGCGACGAGCCGGCGATCAGCAGCACGGCGCCGACGATGAGGTACGGCTTCCACGTGCCGTAGCGGGTCACCAGCGTGCCGACGCCGACCGAGGCGACCAGGAGGCCGCCGATCATCGGGATCGTCATGAGCCCGGCCTCGGTCGGGGTCGCCCCGCGCGCCAGCTGCATGTACTGGCTGAGGAACACCGAGGCGCCGAACATGGCGATGCCGGTGGCGATGGAGGCGATGACCGACAGCGTGAACGTGCGGTTGCGGAACAGCGTCAGCGGCACGAGCGGCTCGCGCGAGCGCAGCTCGACGATGACGAACAGGATCGCGGCGAGGACCGCGCCGCCGACCATCAGCACCGTCGTGAGGCTCCACCAGTCGTTGTTGCCGAGATCCCACCAGTCGCCGGTCTTGGTCGTGCCGGCGTTGGTGACCCAGACCAGCAGCAGCGAGACGGCGGCCGACAGCAGCACGATGCCGAGGTAGTCGATCGTCGTCTTCTTCTTCGGGCGGGCCGGCACGTGCAGGGTCGCCTGGACGAGCACGAGGGCGACGACGGCGACCGGAAGCGAGACGAAGAAGTTCCAGCGCCAGCCCCAGGCATCCGTGATCACACCGCCCAGCAGCGGCCCGCCGATCGTGGCGAGCGCCATCACCGCGCCGAACAGGCCCATGTAGCGGCCGCGCTCGCGCGGGCTGATGATGTCGGCCATGAGCACCTGGCTGAGCGCGGCGAGGCCGCCGGCGCCGATGCCCTGCACGGCGCGGAACGCGATGAGCATCTCGGGGCTCTGCGAGAATCCCGCGGCGGCGGTCGCGAGCACGAAGATCACGATCGCGAGCTGGTAGAGCACCTTGCGGTTGGTGAGGTCGGCGAGCTTGCCCCAGATGGGGGTCGAGATCGCCGTCGTGAGCAGGGTCGCCGTGACGACCCACGTGAAGGCGGCCTGGTTGCCGTCGAGGTCGTGGATGATCACGGGCAGCGAGCTGGAGACGACGGTCGAGGCCAGCATGGACACGAACATGCCCAGCAGCAGACCGGACAGGGCTTCGAGCACCTGCCGATGGTTCATGCGCGGTGCGCCGTCGGTGAGGGTTTCTGACATAGGGGTGCTTCCTGGAGGTGCGGCGATGCGGAGGAGTCGCCGGGGGCGACGGGATGGTTGATCTCAGTCAACGTTTGAGCTGGGTCAACTATATGAGCAACGTTGACCTGCGTCAACTATTCCCGACCCGGCTCTGCCCGTGCCGAGGCCCCGGCATCCGGCGGGCGGTCAGTCGGCGAGGGCGAGGGCGCGGAACGGCTCGCGGGCGCGCGGTGCGGCGGCATCGGCCGGCGCCGCTCCGGCCCGGCGCGCGGTGGTGCGGCGGTAGAGCTCGTCGATCAGCTCGGTCGCGAGGCGCACGAGGTTGCCGATCTCCCGCTCGTCGCGGTCGACCCAGGCGCACCGGGGCTCGTCGCCGACGGGCACGAACCCGTCGTGCTCCTCCCACACGACCAGGGTGCGCTCGGCACCCAGCACGTGCTGCTGCCACCACACCTGACGCAGGTAGGTGCGGGGGATCGAGCGCCACGTCTTGTTCGTGGTCTTGATCTCCGCGAGCACGACACGACCGTCCTGATCGACCGTGATGCCGTCGGGGGTCGCGAGGTGGCGCTTCTCGACGACGGCGTGGAAGAGGGCCGACGAGGGGTGGATGCCGTGCGTCGCCGCGACCCAGGCGGCGATCTCCGGCTCGCGGCGACGTCCGTGGTCGGTGTACGCGTTGCCCGAGAAGCCGCGCCCGGCGCCGAGCTTGGCGTCGGCCGCGCGCGCGATGGCGGCGGGACTCGTCAGCTGAGCGACATCTGTCGCGGTGATGCCGCGCGAGCGGGCGCGCATCCAGCCCACGCGGTCGCGCGAGTCGGCGACGATGCGGGAGGCCAGCTCCGGGGCGATGCGTGCGAAGGCCTCCGGAGTCATGACATCGAGGCTAACCCGCGCCGTCGACAGCCGGGCCCCGCGACACCCGCGCCGCCCGGATTTGGCGACGGTGCCGGCGTCGCCTATGCTGGGGGAAGCCAAAGACCGCTGGTCTCGGCGTGCGCGCAAGCGGATGCCGACGAAGCTCTGCATCGCAGGGGCCCGCGCAGGTGTCACAGACAGTACCGGGAAACCGGACACGAAGCTCCGTGCGCTTGCGCCGGAGCTTTTTCTCGTTGTGTGGGGTCCGTATCGCAGGACAGCCGGTCGAGGCCGACGCTCCGCCACCGCGGGGTGTCACGTTCACATCAAGGAGTGACCATGGCGCAGAAGGATGCATCGGTCGCCGAGCTCACGAAGAACTTCGAGAACTCGACTGCCGTTCTGCTGACCGAGTACCGCGGTCTGACGGTCGCCCAGCTCAAGCAGCTGCGCAACAGCATCCGTCAGGACGCGAGCTACGCCGTGGTGAAGAACACGCTGACCAAGATCGCCGCGAACAACGCGGGGATCACGGCGCTGGACGAGGACCTCAAGGGTCCCTCGGCCGTCGCGTTCGTGCACGGCGACTTCGTCGCCACCGCGAAGGCTCTGCGTGACTTCGCCAAGGCCAACCCGCTTCTCGTGATCAAGGGCGGCGTCTTCGAGGGCAACGCCCTGAGCGCCGACGAGGTCAACAAGTACGCCTCCCTGGAGAGCCGTGAGGTTCTGCTGGCGAAGGCGGCGGGCATGATGAAGGCGACGATGGGCAAGGCTGCGGCCACCATCGACGCGCTTCGCGAAAAGCTGGAGACCGCCGAGGCCGCGTAAGCGACCGGCGAGCTCTTTCCCATACACCCCACCCATCTAGGAGATACATCATGGCGAAGCTCACCACTGAGGAGCTGCTCGAGCAGTTTGCCGGCCTGACCCTCGTCGAGCTCAGCGAGTTCGTGAAGGCGTTCGAGGAGAAGTTCGACGTCACCGCTGCCGCCCCCGTCGCCGTTGCCGGCGCCGCGGGTGCCGCGGGTGGCGCCGAAGAGGTCGAGGAGAAGGACTCCTTCGACGTCATCCTCGAGGCCGCCGGCGACAAGAAGATCCAGGTCATCAAGACGGTCCGCGAGCTCACCTCGCTCGGCCTCGGCGAGGCCAAGGCCGTCGTCGACGGTGCCCCCAAGGCCGTGCTCGAGGGCGCGAACAAGGAGACCGCCGAGAAGGCGAAGGCTGCCCTCGAGGAGGCCGGCGCTTCGGTGACCATCAAGTAATCAGCTCTTCTCGAAGAACTGCAGCGAAGACCCCCCGGCTCGGCCCGGGGGTCTTCCGCGTCCGCGCGGCGCGCTCAGACCCGCTCGACGCCGTCGCTGATCGGGGCCGTGGAGCTGCGCACGACGAGCCGGGCGGGAAGACGCAGCTCGGTGCGCGCGCGGCCCGGCTCGGCGATCTCGGACAGCAGCACGCCCACGGCGGCCCGGCCCTGTTCCCGCGGCACCTGCTGGAGCGTGGTGAGGGCGAACATGTCGGCGAACTCGTGGTCGTCGATCCCCACGACGCTCAGCGCCGACGGCACCTGGATGCCGAGGCGACGGGCCGCGATGATCGCGCCGATCGCCACCTCGTCGCAGACGCCCACGATGGCGGTCGGGCGGCGGCGCGTGTCGCTGAGCAGATCGGCGGAGGCGGCGTAGCCGTCGGGCAGCGTCACCTCGGAGTGCGCGTGCCGGGCGAACTGCGACAGGCCCGCCTCGCGCATCGCGTGGCGGTAGCCGGCGAGCCGCTCCTGGTCGACGTGTGCCCAGTGGCTCTCGGGAGCGCCGCCCACGAACGCGATGTCGCGATGGCCGAGGGCGATGAGGTGCTCGGTGGCCCGCCGCGCCGCATCCGCGTCGTCCACCGCGACGACGCTGGTCAGCTCGCTCGAGCCGACGACGCTGACGATCGGGCGGTCGATGCGCGTCAGACGCTCGAGCTCGTGGTCCACCGGTTCCAGGCCCACCGCGATCAGGCCGTCGAACCTCTTGCGCGCCAGGAAGTCGTCGAAGATCCGGGCGCGCCCGTCGGTGCCGGGCTTCGCGTCGTACAGGGTGAGGTCGAGGCCGCGTTCCAGCAGCGCCTGCTGGATGCCCTCGAGCACCTCGGCGAAGAACCAGCGGTTGACGTAGGGCATGACGACGCCGACGTTCTGCGTGCGGCCCGTCGCGAGTCCGACGGCCCCGGCGGACGGGACGTAGCCCAGCTCGGCGGCCGCCGCGCGCACCCGCGACTTCGTGCTCTCGGATACGTAGCCGGCGCCGCTCAGGGCACGACTGGCGGTGGCCTTCGAAACGCCCGCGTGGGCGGCGACCTCCGCTATGCCCGCCATCGGCGCTCCTCCTCGAGCTGATCGATCGTCTTTCTCACGGTTCAGTATGGAACCGGTTGCTCTCATCTTCGTTGCGGCGCGTTCCGCGCGATAGTTGTCGTTATCGGGTTGTGACAATCGCTGCCTTGTGTCGTGGGAGCGTGTCCAATAGCTTTGCCTGGAATCGGTTCCGGGAAGGAACCGTGTGCACAGGAATCATCCGAGCACTCAATGAGGAGGAATCACATGGGGATGTCACGGCGGCGCTGGATTGCGCCTCTTGCCGTCATGGGCGTGGCGGCATTCGCTCTCGCCGGCTGCGCCGAAGGCGGCAGCAGCGGCGGCAGCACAGGGGGATCGGCAGCGGCCGGGGGCACCGTGCGGATCGCGGGCGGTATCACCGGTTCTGAGGCCGACGCCCTGCAGAAGGTCTTCGATGACTGGAGCAAGACCAGCGGGGTCACCGTGGAGTACACGGGCGACAAGAGCTTCGAGGCCAACATCGTCACGAAGGTGACCGGTGGCGATGCTCCCGACATCGCGATCGTGCCGCAGCCGGGTCTGCTGAAGACCCTCGTCGGCACGGGCGACGTGAAGGCGGCACCGAAGGCCGTCGAGGACAACGTCGACGCCAACTGGTCGCCCGACTGGAAGAAGTACGGCACGATCGACGGCACGTTCTACTCGGCGCCGATGCTCGCCAACATCAAGGGCTACGTCTGGTACTCGCCGGCGAAGTTCAAGGAGTGGGGCGTCGAGATCCCGAAGACGTGGGACGAGCTGCTCACGCTGACCAAGACGATCCAGGAGAAGACCGGGGCGGCGCCCTGGTGCGCCGGCTTCGAGTCCGGCGGCGCGTCGGGCTGGCCCGGCACCGACTGGGTCGAGGACCTCGTGCTGCGCCAGTCGGGTCCCGAGGTGTACGACCAGTGGGTCGACGGCACCGTGAAGTTCACGGACAAGCCGATCTCCGACGCGTTCACCGCGGTCGGCGACATCCTGCTGAACCCGTCGTACGTCAACGCCGGCTACGGCGACGTCAAGAGCATCAACAGCACCGCGTTCGGTGACGTCGCGGCGAAGGTGGCGGACGGCTCCTGCCCGATGACCCACCAGGCGTCGTTCCTCACGGCCAACTTCCTGACCGTGAAGACGGCATCGGGTGAGACCCCGAAGGTCGCGCCCGACGGTGACGTCTACGCCTTCGTGCTCCCCGGCTACAAGGAGGGCTCGGCCACGATCGAGGTCGGTGGCGAGTTCGTCGCCGGCTTCTCCGACAGCGAGGCCACGCAGAAGGTGCTCGAGTTCATGTCCAGCCCCGAGTTCGCCGACGCCCGCGTCAGCGAGGGCGGCGCCATCTCGGCCAACCTCAAGGCGGACCCGAGCAAGGCTTCGAGCGAGTTCCTCACCGAGGCGATGAAGCTGCTGCAGGACCCGAACACCACGGTCCGCTTCGACGCGTCGGACCTCATGCCCGCCACGGTCGGCTCCGGCTCGTTCTGGAAGGGCATGGTCGACTGGATCGACGGCAAGGACCAGGCCACGGTCCTCAGCGACATCCAGGCCGGCTACAACAACTAGTCACACCCACCGCGTGACACCGCGGGCGGGATGCCGAGGCCTCGGCATCCCCCCCCCCCCCCCCCCGGGGTGCCCGCCCTCGTCGTCACCCACGTCCCGCGTCCGCCGAAGCACACGGAGGCTCATCGATGTCCGCAACCACCACCGCGCCCGCGCGATCCCAGACGGATGCCCCGAAGCCTCCGCCGGGCCGGCGCCGCGCCTTCTCTCCCCGCGTCACCGCGGGTATCGCGACCGGCGCGCTCGTCGTCGTCCTCGCGCTCGTCGTCCTGCTGCTGCTGAGCGCACCCGTCGAGGATCCCGCCAAGATCGTCATCCCGGGCGTCTCGCTCACCGCGTTCTTCCAGTGGCTCGGCGTCATGGGGCCGATCGTCCAGATCCCGATCATCCTGATCGTCTTCGGTGCGGTCGTCGGCGTGCTCCTGCTGCTGATCGAGTACGCGCCGCGCCCCGGTCGCCTCTACTTCTGGATCCGCCTCGTCGCGTGCTTCGCCATCCCGGTGATCGCGCTGATGCTGCTGCGGCCCTACGCGAACGCGTTCATCTACGTGCTCGGCATCGCCCTGGTCTCCGGCGGCGCGCTGTTCCTGCTGGACTACCGTGCGCGCAAGGGCGCCGGCTACCTCTTCCAGCTCGTGCTGTTCGCCGCTCCCGCGGCGGTGCTGCTGCTGATCGGCCTGATCTACCCGTTCATCGCCACGTTCGTGCAGTCGTTCTACGACAAGACGGGCGCCGAGTTCGTGGGCTTCGAGAACTACGTGTGGGTGTTCACGCAGCCGGAAGGCACGTGGTCGGTGATCAACACCGTCATCTGGGTGCTGATCTGCCCCACCATCGCCACGATCGTCGGGCTCGCCTACGCGGTGTTCATCGACCGCGCCGCGGGGGAGCGGTTCCTGAAGGTGCTGATCTTCATGCCGTTCGCCATCTCGTTCGTGGGCGCCGGCATCATCTGGAAGTTCATGTACGACTACCGGCAGGGCGATCAGCTGGGTCTGCTCAACGCGATCATCACGGCTTTCGGCGGCGACCCCGTCGCCTGGCTGAGCGTGACGCCCCTGATCAACAGCCTGCTGCTGATGGTGGTGTTCATCTGGAGTCAGACGGGCCTCGCCATGGTCATCCTCTCGGCGGCCATCAAGGCGGTCCCGCCGGAGCAGATGGAGGCCGCCGAGCTCGACGGCGCGAACGCCTGGGACAGGTTCCGCAACGTCACAGTGCCCGGCATCCGCTCGTCGATCGTCGTCGTGGTGACCACCGTGGCCATCGCGGCGCTGAAGATCTACGACATCGTCGCGGTCATGACCGGCGGTCGCGCCAACACCTCGGTGCTCGCCTTCGAGATGGTCAACCAGCAGCAGCGCTTCCAGAGCTACGGCCACGCGGCGGCGCTGGCAGTCGTGCTGTTCATCTTCGTCACGCCGCTGATCGTCTTCAACATCATCCAGATCCGCAAGCAGAGGGAGATCCGATGAGCACCGGCGTCGACGTCATCGAGCCCGTCACCGACACCCGTTCGGCACGGCAGGTCTCCCGCGACACACGCAAGCACGAGGCGATGGCGCGCAAGCGCCTGTCGTCGAAGGGCGCGACGATCGCGGCACTCATCATCGCGATCTTCTGGACCATTCCCACGTTCGGCCTGTTCGTCACGTCGTTCCGCCCCGGATCGGACGTGCAGAGCACCGGCTGGTGGACGGTGTTCACCGACCCGTCGTTCACGCTGGAGAACTACCAGAAGGCGCTGACCTCCGGCGGCACCGCGCTGACGCTGGGGGAGTCGTTCCTCAACTCGCTGGCGATCACGATCCCGGTCGTCTTCTTCGCCCTCGCGGTCGCCTCGCTGTTGGCCTACGCGTTCGCGTGGATCGACTTCAAGGGTCGCAACCTCGCCTTCATCGCGGTGTTCGCGTTGCAGATCGTGCCGCTGCAGATGGCTCTCGTGCCGCTGCTGAGCCTGTTCTCCCGCGGCATGACGATCGGCGACGTGACCGTCTTCCCGGCCCTCGACCTCCGCGGGCTCGAGCACAGCTTCGCGACGGTCTGGATCGCGCACACGATCTTCGCCCTGCCGCTGGCGGTGTTCCTGCTGCACAACTTCATCGCGGAGATCCCCAGCGAGGTCATCGAGGCGGCGCGGGTGGACGGCGCCGGACACGGGCAGATCTTCTTCCGGATGATCCTGCCGCTGGCCGCGCCCGCGCTGGCGTCCTTCGCGGTCCTCGAGTTCATCTGGGTGTGGAACGACCTGCTCGTCGCGACGATCTTCGCGCCGTCGTCGTCGCTGCCGATCACCCAGTCGTTGAACTCGCTGTCGGGCACGTGGGGCGACCAGTGGTTCCTGCAGGCCGCCGGAACGTTCATCTCGATCATCGTGCCGCTGGTCGTGTTCTTCGCCCTGCAGCGCTTCTTCGTGCGGGGGCTCCTCGCGGGGGCGACGAAGGGCTGATCGTTCGGCACCGTCCTTCGGGGGAGCGGCGCGGAACTCGTGGGGACACGAGCCGCGCCGCTCCTTTAGTGTGAAGCCATGACCAGCCCCGCGCAGGACGTCGGCGTCGAGCTCGAAGAGGTGGACCCGGCCGTCGGCCTCCGCGCCGACGAGGTCGCCGCGCGCATCGCGGACGGGCGCTCCAACGCCTATCGGGCCGAGACGAGCCGCAGCGCCGCCAGCATCGTGCGCGCGAACGTGTTCACCCTCTTCAACGGCATCGTCTTCGCGTGCTTCGGCATCCTGTTCGCCCTCGGCCGCTGGCAGGACGCCCTCTTCGGCTTCGCGGCGGTGGCCAACGCCGTCATCGGCTCGGTGCAGGAGTTCCGCGCGAAGGCCGCGCTCGACAAGCTCGCGCTGCTCAACGCCGCCGCCGCGCGCGTGCGCCGCGACGGGACCGAGCAGGAGGTGGCGCAGACGGAGGTGGTGCTGGGCGACATCCTGGTGCTGCGCGCCGGTGACCAGGTGCCGGCCGATGCCCGGATCGTGGGCTCGCGCGGCCTGCAGATCGACGAGTCGATGCTGACCGGCGAGTCGGATGCCGTGGACAAGCGCCCCGGCGACGAAGCGCTGTCCGGGTCGATCGTCGTCGGCGGCGACGGCGACGCGCAGGTCATCCGCGTCGGGGCCGACGCCTACGCGAACGCGTTCGCCGACGAGGCCAAGCGGTTCTCGCTGGTGGGCTCCGAACTGCGCGACTCGATCAACCGCGTGCTGACCTGGGTCGGGTGGGGGATCGGTCCGATCGGACTGCTCGTGCTGAACGCCCAGATGCAGGTCGCGGGCGGCTGGCGCGCCGCGTGGGAGACCGGCTCGTGGGTGCAGGCGGTGGTGAACACGATCGCCTCGCTCACCGCGATGATCCCGCTCGGGCTCGTGCTGATGACGTCGATCACCTTCGCGGTGAGCGCCGCACGCCTGGCCGCCCGGCAGGTGCTCGTCAACGAGCTGCCCGCCGTGGAGGGCCTCGCCCGGGTCGACGTCATCTGCCTGGACAAGACGGGCACGCTCACCGAGGGCGAGATCGTCTACGACGACGTGTTCCTGCTCGACGAGGTCGACGGCTGGCGCCGCACGCTGGGCTGGTACGGCGCCGCGCCCGACGCCAACGCGACCGCACGCACCCTGCGCGAGCCGTTCGCCGCCGAAGCCGCCGCGCGCCCCCGCGTGGCGGCGGAGACCATCGCCTTCTCGTCGGCCCGCAAATGGAGCGCCGTCTCGTTCGACGCCGACGGCGACGCCGCCGGCACGTGGGTGCTCGGTGCGCCGGAGATGGTGTTCGGCGCGGCCGCGAGCGACGTCGCCGACCCGCTCGGCTCCGCGGTCGTCGCGCGCGCCTCCACCGGCCGCCGCACCCTCGTGCTCGCGTATGCGGCGAGCGTGCTCAGCGCCGACGACGCCGAGCACGAGCGACTGCCCGAGGGGCTCGGGCCCGTGGCGGTGCTGACTTTCCGCGAAAAGGTGCGCGCCGACGCCGCCCAGACGCTCGAGTACTTCCGCGCCCAGGGGGTCGGCATCCGCATCATCTCCGGCGACAACCCGCGCACGGTCGCGGCGATCGCGCGCGAGGTCGGCGTGGATGCCGCGGAGGGCTACGACGCCCGCGAGATCCCCGACGACGACGCCGCGCTCGCCGAGGTGCTGGAGCAGCACACCGTCTTCGGTCGGGTGAGCCCCGATCAGAAGAAGCGGATGGTCGTCGCGCTGCAGTCGAAC
Organism: Microbacterium sp. MPR-TSA4; assembly: GCF_058792815.1. Classification (NCBI taxonomy): domain Bacteria; kingdom Bacillati; phylum Actinomycetota; class Actinomycetes; order Micrococcales; family Microbacteriaceae; genus Microbacterium; species Microbacterium sp. MPR-TSA4. The sequence continues at coordinate 4,273 of NZ_JBXAFF010000020.1, read as the reverse complement.
GGGCACACCGTCGCCATGACCGGCGACGGGGTCAACGACGCGCTCGCGATCAAGACGGCCGACATCGGCATCGCGATGAACTCGGGCGCCGCGGCCACGAAGGCCGTCGCCCGCCTCGTGCTGCTCGACGGGCGCTTCTCGCACCTTCCCGACGTCGTCGCCGAGGGGCGGCAGGTGATCGCGAACATCGAGCGCGTCTCGATGCTGTTCCTCACCAAGACCACGTACGCGACCCTGCTGGCGCTGCTCTTCGGGCTCCTGCTGCTCGAGTTCCCCTTCCTGCCGCGGCAGTTGTCCATCACCGACGGGCTGACGATCGGCATCCCCGCCTTCTTCCTCGCCCTGATGCCGAACGCGCAGCGCTACATCCCCGGGTTCCTGCGTCGCTCGCTGAGCTTCGCGATCCCGACCGGGGTCATCGTGGCGCTGACCCTCACCGCGTACACGCTCGTCGTCCGCGGCGCGGGCATCGAGGTCGACGAGCTGCGCACGGGCGCCACCATCATCCTCGCCGTCGTCGGCATCTGGATCCTCGCCGTGCTCAGCCGCCCGCTCAACCGCTACAAGGGCGCCGTCGTCGGGGGGATGTTCGTCGCCCTCGTCGTCATCTTCTCCGTCGCGCTGTCGCGGTCGTTCTTCCTGCTGGTCGATCCCGGCCAGGTCACCGCGGTCGTGGTGACCGGCGCGTGCGTGGCCGCGATCGTGCTGATCGAGGTCGTGCGCGCGATCCAGCGCCGCTACGTCGCGCGCGCCCTCGCCGATGCGGCTCCGGCGCATGCCGTCTCGCACACGCGGGAGGTCTCGCGTCCGGTGCCGGTCACGATCGCCGTCGCGCTGGTCTACCTCGGCGGTCTGGCCAGCGCCATGTTCGGCATCCTGTTCCTGCTCAGCCGCTACGACGTGCCGGGGTCGATGGTGATGAGCGTGTCGCTGATCGGCGTCGGGATCGTGCTGTTCGGCCTGCTGTCCGTGGCCGCCGCGTCGGGACTGGCCCGGGGCAGCGGGCTGTCGCGGCTGTTCGTGAGCGTGCTCGCCCTGGCGCTGATCGCGCTGCAGGCGTGGAGCCTCGCGGTCGACCACGACTGGGACGGGTGGTCGCTCGCCCAGATCGCCGTCCACGCGCTCGTGCTCGCCGCGCTGTGGGCGCCTCCCGCGCACCGCTTCTTCCGGCCCGTGCGCCACGCGAGCTGAGAGAGGATCGACATGAGCGAGCTCATCGTGACCGGCGGAGCGGTGTTCGACGGCGTGCAGCGCATCGACGCAGAGGCCGTGGGCGTGCGCGACGGCCTCATCGTCGCCGTCGGCGCGCGCGACGAGGTGCGCCGCGGGCTGCCGCACGCCGACGAGCTGGATGCCGCGGGCGGTCTCATCGCGCCCTCCTTCGCCGATGCGCACGTGCACCTCGGCCTCGTCGCCCTGGAGGGCCTCGACTGCACCCTCGACGACACCGGCTCGGAGCGGGGATGCCTCGAGCGCATCCGCGCGCACGCCGAGGCGCTCGCCGACCCGCAGGCATGGGTGCGCGGAGGCGGCTGGCGCGCCGAGTGGTTCGCCCGCGGCACGCCCTCGCGCGCGGCGCTGGACGCCGTCGTGCCCGACCGTCCGGTGCTGCTGCTCGACAGCGACCGGCACGGCGCGTGGGCCAACTCGCGCGCCCTCGCCCTCGCCGGGATCGACCGGACCACGCCCGACCCGCCCGACGGGCGCATCGTGCGGGATGCCGACGGCGAGCCGCAGGGCACCCTGAGAGAGGGCGCCGTCGACCTGGTGGGCCGCATCGCCCCGCAGCCGGGCCCCGACGCGCTCGCCCCCGGCATCCGGACGGCCGCCGACCATCTGCTCTCCCTCGGCGTCACGGGCTGGCAGGAGGCGGCGCTCGCCTCGTTCGGCAGCATCCCGGACTTCACCGACGCGTACCTCCTCGCGCTCGCCGCGGGCATGCGCGGGCGCCCCACCGGTGCGGTCTGGGTGCCGCGGGACCTGACGGTCGACGCCGTCGCGGAATTCGTCGCCGGCCTGCGGGAGCGCGCCGATCGAGCGGATGCCACGGGTTTCCCCACCCGCACGGCCAAGCTCATGCTCGACGGCATCGTCGAGTCGAAGACGGCCGCACTTCGCGGGGGCTACCCGGACGGATCGCGCGGGCTCAGCTACTTCCCCGACGAGGTCGTCCACGCCGTCGTCGCGCAGGTGAACGCGGCCGGCATCCCGGTGCACGTGCACGCCATCGGCGACGCCGCGGTCGCCCAGGCGCTGGACGCCTTCGCCGCGGCGGGGCCCGCACCCCACGGCGTGCGCAACCACATCGCGCACGTGCAGGTCGTCGATCCCGCCGACGTCCCGCGGTTCGCCGCGACCGGTACGACCGTCAACGCGCAGGCGCTCTGGGCGTGCCGCAGCGAGGTGATGCGCACCGTCACCGCTCCGCTGCTCGGTCCGCAGCGCAGCGCGTGGCAGTTCCCGTTCGGGTCGCTGTGGCGCTCGGGCGCGGCGCTGGCGATGGGATCGGACTGGCCCGTGTCGGCGCCCGATCCGTGGGCCGCGATCGGCGTCGCCGTCACGCGGAGGGAGGCGGACCATCCCGACGTCGACCCGCTGGGCGCCGACGAGTCCCTGCCGCTGGCGGTGGCCCTCGCGGCGTACACGAGCGGCTCGCACGCGCTCATCGGCGACGGGGCGGCGGGCCGGATCCGCGTCGGCGCCGCCGCCGATCTGGCGATCGCCGACCGTGACCCGTTCGCCGGCGGCGACGACGACATCGCCCGTACCCGCAACGCTTGGACGATCGCGGCCGGGCACGTCATCGACGCGCGGCGGCACTCCGGCGCCGCCTCCGCCGATGTCTCGGCGCAGGCCTGTCCCGCCTGCGCCTGAGGTCTCAGCCGGTGCAGCCCAGGCCGGCGCGCAGCGAGGTCATCAGGTCGATCTCGGCGGACTGGGTGTCGATGACGCCCTGGGCCACCGTGAGCGCACGCGGCTCGTGTCCGAGCTGCAGCAGCGCCTGAGCCATGGGCAGCGCCCCCTGGTGGTGCCGGATCATCAGCCCCAGGAACGTGCAGTCCGCCGTCGTGCCCGTCTGCGCGCGCAGCGCGGCGAGCTCGTCCGCACTGGCCATTCCCATCTGCGTCATCAGCTCGGCCTCGGACGGGCGGGCCGCACCCGTGCCGGCGTGCTGGTGCGAGGTGTCCGCGGCATCCATCCAGCCCATCAGCGGGCCGCCCGCCTGCGGCAGCCCCCACTTCACGAGCCAGTCGTAGAACTCGCCCTTCTGCGCCGACTGTGTCGTGGCGATGTCGTAGGCGAGCACGCGCACGTCGTCGTTGCGGGTCGTGCGGTAGATGTCCATCGCCATCTCGACGGCCTGACCGTGGTGCACCTGCATGTCGCGGGCGAACCCCGCCTCGGGCGAGTCGGATGCGGGGGCCGCCGCGGCCGCCGAGGCGCCGAACGTGGAGAATCGTCCGATCGCGAAGGCGAGGCCCGCGATCGCGAGGGCGACGATGAGCACCGCCCACCAGGGCGGCAGGGCGCGCGTCGAGGCGGGGGCGATCACGACCGCTTGCCGGGACCGTCGATCGCGCCGGTGCACGCGGCGCCCGGCTCGGGCACGTTCTGGTTGCGCCAGTACTCCTCGAAGAAGGTCGGGATGCGGCTGTCGGTCGCGCTGTCGAGCTTCAGCTGCGCGTTCCAGGCGCTGAGCACGATGGGGGTCGGCAGCCCCTCGTACGGCGAGAGGATGACGTACGTCGACGGCAGCTGGGCCTTGAGCGCGTCGAGGTCGGCGCCGCTGACCTGGGTGGCGTCGTAGGTGACCCAGACCGCGCCGTGCTCGAGCGAGTGCACCGCGTTCTCGTTGGTCTGCGGCTGGTCGTAGATGCCGCAGTTGAGCCAGTACTGGTTGTGGGGGCCGCCGGCGGGCGGGTTCTGGGGGTAGTCGACGGTGCCCGCGACGTGCTGCGTCTCGTTGGTGAAGGTCTCGACGCCCTCGATCGTCGCGCCCGTCCCACCGGCCTGGTAGGTCGCGGCGCGCGGGGCGAAGACGATCGAGGCCGCGATCACCGCGACGACCGCGACGGCGGCGACGCTGCCGACGACCCACCAGGTGAGGCGGCTGCGCCGGCGTCGCGCGAGCTGTCGCTGATACTCGGCCAGCTTCTCCTGCTTCTGCTGCTCACGCTGCTGCTTGACGGTGAGCTCGATCTTGGCCTGCGTCGCGGGGTTGCCGCTGGCGCGCTTGCCGCGGGGGGTGGAGGGCGTCGGGGTCATGGAGAGG
>NZ_JBXAFF010000019.1:15416-59197 GCF_058792815.1 Microbacterium sp. MPR-TSA4 | reverse complement strand
TCCCGACGCCGACACCGGGCCCGGCACCGACGCCCCCGACGGACGGAGACCGCTGATGACCCTTCCCGGCAACCCCGACGCGCTGGCCGAGCGCGCGGCGACCTACGTCTCGTCCGCCAGCCGCATCGAACGCGCCGCCGACGACCTCCGGGCGCTCGCGTATGCGAGCACCGCCCGCTCGCTGGACGCGATCCGCGAGCGCAGCGGCCAGGTGGCCGGAGACCTGAGCGCCGCCCACGGCCGTTACGCGGGCACGGCGCACGCGCTGGTCGAGTATGCGGCGGCGCTTCGCGACGCCCACCGCAAAGCCGACGAGGCCGACGCGAGCGAGGCGTACGCCGAGCGGCACGCCGGCAGCGCGGGCACGCAGGTCTCCGCGCTCGACCGGCACGTGCGCAGCCTGGAGCAGTCGGCCGCGCCCGCCGCGAACATCGAGACCGCGGAGCGTCAGCTCGCCGACGCGCGCGCCGCGGCCCGACGGTACGACGACGCCGCCTCGGCGGCCCGCGAGGCCCACGAACAGGCGCGACGCGACATGGAGGAGGCGGCGCAGCGCGCGATGGCGCTCATCGACAGCGCCATCGACGCGACCAACGAGGGGTGGCTCGATCGCGTCGGCAACTTCTTCGAGGGTCTCGGCTCGTTCTTCGCCGATCTGGCGAAGTGGGTCGGCGACTTCCTTCAGGATCTGTGGGACGAGCTCCAGCGACTCGTCTCGACCGTGCTCGCCCTGGTGGGGACCGTCCTGATCCTCGCGCTGGTCTATGCGCTGCTCTCGCTCATCCCCGTGATCGGTCCGCTCATCGCGGCCCTGGTGGTCGGACTGCTCGCGGGGTTCCTCCTCTCGAGCATCCTCTCGGACGTCCTCAAGCCCACCCCGCAGGTGAGCGAGTACGACCGCACCCGGCGGGAGAAGCGCGATTCGCAGGGCGAGCCCACCGATCTCGCGCACGCCATCAAGGATGCCGGCTACGTCGACTCCCTCGGCCACTACACCGCCGACAGCGCCGACGAGACCGTCATCAAGGTCACGAAGGTGGTCGACGCCGACGGGGTCGTGCGGTGGCGTGTCGCGCTGCCGAGCACGCAGGAGTGGCTCTCGCGGTTCAACGGCGACCAGGGCGCGGTCAACGACCTCGACAGCAACCTCGCCCTCATGCTCACGCCCTCCCTGCGCTCGCAGTACGAGCGCGCGGTCCTGCAGGCGATGCAGCAGGCCGGGGTCGGGCCGGACGACCCGGTGATGCTCGTCGGCTTCAGCCAGGGCGGGATCATGGCGGGCCACCTCGCGGCCTACAACTCCGACTACAACTGGGATGCGGTCGTGGTCGCCGGCGCACCGATCGACAGCATGCCCATCCCGTCCTCGACGACCGTGGTCTCGGTGCAGCACGACGGCGACCCGGTGCCGCGCCTCGACTCGGTGATCTCCCTCGGCACCGGCGGATACGCGCAGCAGCGGCCGAACTGGACGACGATCAACACGCCGTCGCCTCTGGCGGCTCAGGGCGTCGGCGGCATCCACAACGCCTCCGCCTACAACTCGACGCTGCAGAGCCAGATCGATCGGGTGCCGCCCGCCACGCAGGACGACCTCAACGCGTACTTCATCGGCGACGGCAGCACGTACGGTTATGACACGACCTACTACTCCTGGCAGGAGAAATGATGCCCGGAACGACTCGACTCGCCGTCGCCGCGGCCGCCGCGGTCCTCGCGGTGGCGGCGCTCACCGCATGCACCGGCGGAGGCGGCGCGCCCGCCGCGTCCAGCGCCGCACAGGAAGGAACCGACGTGGATCTGCAGAGCGTCTACGCCGCCGTCTCGGCGGCCGATCCGGGGGTCGAGGATCCGCTGGGCACCGTGAGCACCTCCGGCATGGCGAAGACCCTGTCGGTGAGCGTGCTGGTGCCCGCCGACGAGCCGGTCACCGCCGAGCGCCTCGTGGCGATCTTCGTCGCGATCCGCGACACCACGCCCGCGAGCATCGAGACGGTCACCGTGATCGCCCGCGATGCCGCGGACGAGGAGAAGATCGTCGATCTGTCCGCGGCGGTCGCGGGACTCCCCGACGATGTGACGGCGCTGCACGACGGCGGCGTCACGCTCAGTCGCGTCGACCTCGAGAAGCTGTGAGCGACGACGCCGTCCCGGAGCTCGTGTTCCGCCTCGTCGGCACCTGGTGGCCCGTGGCGCTGGACAGCGACGAGGAGGCGCGCGCCTCGGCGACCGACGTCGCCCGTGGCACGCTCGGCACCGCCGATCAGCACGCGACGGCCCGCCGTCGGATGCGCGACGACCTCGTGGAGGCGGCGCGGGCCGCGCGCGAGGCGCACGGACGACTGCTGCTGCTGCAGACGGAGCTCGGTCCCGGCGAGCCGATGTCGGCCATGCTGACGCTGTTCGACGACGATCGCCTCCGCATGAGCCCGTCGATCGGCACGAACCCGCAGCACGTGCTGGCGGTGCTCGAAGAGGCCCTGCCCACCATCGCGCCCGACATGGCCGCGACCGCCGTGCGACGCCCGTTCTCCGACGGAGAGGTCGTGCGCGCGCATCGCGTGGACGAGTCGGTCGAGTTCGAGGACGGTGCCCCGTTCACCCAGCGGCGGCTCGTCGCCCAGTACTGGTATCCCGTGCCGGACTCGAAGAAGCTGAGCCTCGTCGTGCTGTCGACCCCGCTCGGCGACATCCCGAACGCGCTCCTCGCCTACTTCGACGCGATCGTCGAGGTCTCGGGGTTTCGCCCGGCATCCGCGCCCGTCGTGGACCACGCGGGCACCGTGGCGCGCTGACGCGCAATACGATGGAGGGCTATGCCTCCCGTCGTCCCCGTGATCTCCTACCCCCCGGAGCTGCCCGTCAGCGCCGCGCGGGAGGAGATCTCGCGCGCCATCGCGACGCATCAGGTGGTCATCGTCGCCGGCGCGACCGGTTCGGGCAAGACGACGCAGCTGCCGAAGATCTGCCTGGAGCTCGGCCGCACCCGTATCGCCCACACCCAGCCGCGACGCATCGCCGCACGCACGATCGCGGAACGCATCGCGCACGAGCTGCAGGTGCCCCTCGGCGGCGCCGTCGGCTACAAGGTGCGCTTCACCGATCACGTCTCCGATGAGACGCAGGTCGCTCTGGTCACCGACGGCATCCTGCTCAACGAGATCCACCGCGACCGGTTGCTGCGCCGCTACGACACGATCATCATCGACGAGGCGCACGAGCGGTCGTTGAACATCGACTTCCTCCTGGGCTACCTCGCCCGGATCCTCCCGGAGCGTCCCGATCTCAAGGTCGTGATCACGTCGGCGACGATCGACCCGGAGAGCTTCGCACGGCACTTCGCGGATGCCGAGGGCACCCCCGCGCCGATCGTCGAGGTCTCCGGCCGCACGTACCCGGTCGAGATCCGCTACCGTCCGCACGTCCCCGAGGCCCCGGCCGTTGAGCGAGGCCCGAACGCCACCCCGGCCGCCGAGCGAGGCCCGAACGCCACCCCGGTCGTTGAGCGAGGCCCGAAGGGCCGAGTCGAAACGCCCGCCGACGGCGACGACGTCGACGCGCTGCTCGCCGCGCTGCGCGAGCTCGATCGCGAGGCCGACGGTGACGTGCTCGTCTTCCTGCCCGGTGAAGCCGAGATCCGCGACGCGATGGATGCCGTGCGCGGCATGTACGCAAGAGACACCCGCCCGACCGAGGTCCTCCCCCTCTACGGCCGTCTGTCGGCGGCGGAGCAGCACCGCGTCTTCGAGCCGTCCGGCGTCGCCGGGGTGCGGCGCCGGGTCATCCTCGCCACCAACGTCGCCGAGACGAGCCTCACCGTCCCCGGCATCCGCTACGTCGTCGACGCGGGCACCGCGCGCATCTCGCGCTACAGCGTCCGCTCCAAGATCCAGCGCCTGCCGATCGAGGCCATCTCGCAGGCCTCGGCGCAGCAGCGCTCCGGCCGTGCGGGACGCACGTCGCACGGCATCGCGATCCGGCTGTACGGCGAGGACGACTTCCGCTCGCGGCCGGAGTACACCGAGTCCGAGATCCTCCGCACGTCGCTCGCGTCGGTCATCCTGCAGATGCTCTCCCTCGGATTCGGCGACATCGAGGACTTCCCGTTCCTGACCAAGCCCGACAGCCGCGGGGTCAAGGCTGCGTTCGACCTGCTCACCGAGCTGCGCGCCGTCACGCCGTCGCGGCGGCTGACGTCGCTCGGACGCGAGATCGCACGCCTCCCGATCGATCCGCGGTTCGCGCGCATGCTGATCGAGGCGCGGCGCCTGCAGGTGTTGCCCGACGTCTTGGCCATCGTGGCCGGGCTGTCCATCCAGGACGTGCGCGAGCGGCCGTCGGTGGAGGACGGCGCCGGACGCGAGCAGGCCGATCGGCTCCACGCGCGGTTCACCGACCCGACCAGTGATTTCCTCACCCTGCTCAACCTCTGGAACCACCTGCAGCAACAGCAGCGTGAGCTCGGGTCGAGCGCGTTCCGGCGGTTGTGCCGCAGTGAGTTCCTGAACTACGTCCGCGTGCGCGAGTGGGTCGACGTGCACCGACAGCTGCGTCAGCTGATGGGCACGTCCTCGCGCACCGCCGCGGGCGACTCGCCGCGCACCGACGGGAGCGCCGCCGATCCCGCCCTGGTCCATCGCGCCATCCTCGCGGGGCTGCTCTCCCACATCGGCATCCTCGACACCCGCTCCGTGGCGGCGAAGGCCAGCGGCCGGCCCGCCGACAAGCGCAAGCCGATCCCGGTGTTCCGCGGCGCACGCGGGAGCGCGTTCGCGATCTTCCCCGGTTCGGCGCTGCGCAAGGCCACCCCCGACGCCGTCATGGCCGCCGAGCTCGTCGAGACGTCGCGTCTGTTCGCGCGCACCGTGGCGGCGATCGATCCGGCGTGGGCCGAGGAGCTCGCCGGCGATCTCGCCCACCGCCAGCTGAGCGATCCGCACTGGTCGAAGGATGCCGGCGCCGCCGTCGCCGCGGAGAAGGTCACGCTCTTCGGCGTCGAGATCATCCCCCGCCGGCGGGTGCAGCTGGCGAGGATCGACCGGCCGCTGGCACGCGAGCTGTTCGTGCGGCACGCGCTCGTCGACGGCGACTGGAACAGCCAGCACCTCGACAAGCGGCTGACGGCCTTCGAACGGCGCAACCTCGACCTGCGTCGCCGCCTCGAGAAGGTGGAGGAGCGCGAGCGCCGCCGCGACATCCTGGTCGGAGACGAGGCCGTCTTCGCCTTCTACGACTCCCGCCTGCCGTCCGACGTGTTCGATGTGCGCTCGTTCGAGTCGTGGTGGCGCGACGCCTCGGCGCGCACCCCGCGGCTGCTCGACATGACCGAGGCCGACCTGCAGGGCGACGCGTCGCGTTCCGATGAGCGCGCGTTCCCGGGCCGGTGGCATCAGGGCGATCAGGTGCTCTCCCTCGCGTACCGCTTCGAGCCGGGCGATCCCGAGGACGGCGTGAGCGTGGTCGTCCCGCTTCCGCTGCTGGCGGGGCTCCGACCGGACGGCTTCGACTGGCAGGTCCCGGGGCTGCGCGCGGAACTGACCACCGCGCTGCTGAAGGCGCTGCCCAAGGCGATCCGCCGCCACGTGGTGCCGGCCGCCGACTGGGCGGCCCGCCTCGGCGAGGAGCTCAGCGACGCCGGGCCCGAGCATCACGACGGGCTTCCGCCGCAGACGCTGCGCGCCGCCCTCGCGACCCGCATCCAGCGCATCGCGAACCAGCCGGTGACGGTCGCCGATTTCGACCTCGACCGCGTGCCCTCCCACCTGCTCGTGACGTTCCGCGCCGTCGACCACCGCGGCCGCTCGGTCGGCACCTCGCGCGATCTGGGCGAGCTGCAGGATCGGCTCGCGAGCCGTGCCCGTGAGCAGGTGGCGCGCACCCTCGCGCGCGAGACGCCGCCCGCGGCCCGCGTCGCACGGGCGGCGGCCGGCGCGCCGCCCGCCGCCGCGGCCGCCGCGGCCCCCGCTCTCGCGGAGCGCACCGGCATCCTCACGTGGGACCTCGGCACGCTGCCGGAGGTGGTCGACACCAAGGTCGCCGGCGGCGTCGTGCGCGGCTACCCCGCTCTCGTCGACGAGAAGGATGCCGTCGCCCTGCGCATCGAGGCGACGCCGGAACGGGCCGAACGCCTGACCCATGCCGGCGTGCGCCGGTTGCTGCTGCTGGCCGTCTCCTCCCCCAGCGCCTACGTGCTCGATCACCTCACCGCGGCCGAGAAGCTCTCGCTGGCCGCGTCCCCGTACCCGTCGGCCAAGGCTCTCATCGAGGATGCGCGCGTCGCGGTCGCCGACGCCGTGCGGGACCGCGTGGCCCCCGGCGGCGTACGCACGCCGGAGCAGTTCGCGGCCGTCCGCGACGCGTTCTCGGCCGCCGTGGTCGACGAGCTCTTCCAGGCGGTGTCGCTCACGGCGCGCATCCTCACGCTCCAGCGCGACGTCGACAGGGCGATCAAGGGCCAGAACTCGATGACGCTGCTCACCGCGCTGGGCGACGTGAAGGGGCAGCTGGCGGGACTGATCTTCCCGGGGTTCGTGTCGCGGTCCGGTCTCGACCGCCTCCGGCACCTGCCGCGTTACCTGCAGGGCGCGCTCGAACGAGTCCGGACCCTCGCCGACAACCCCGGCCGCGACCGGCAGCGGCTGACCGAGTTCGAGCGCGCCGCCGCGCTCTACGCCGACGCGGGGGGCACGCTGCCCCTGCCCGCCGACGCGACGCCGGCGCTGACGCACGCGCGGTGGCTGCTGGAGGAGTACCGGGTGAGCCTGTTCGCGCAGGCGCTCGGCACCGCCGAGCCGGTCTCGCTCCCCCGCATCACCAAGGCGCTCAGCGCCTGATCCGGCCGCCCCGGCGCGGAATACGGGCCGGGCGGGGCCGTTGCATCCCGCATGAGCACCGCGATCGTGTACACCGAGTTCGGAGGACCCGAGGTCCTCACCGTCGCCGACGTCGAGGTGCCCGCCCCCGGGCCCGGAGAGGTCACCGTCCGCATCGAGGCGGTTGGCGTCAACCCCATCGACCACAAGCTGCGCTCGGGCCTGCGCGCATCGGACCCGATCGTCGAGCCGCGCCGCCTGGGCTCGGATGCCGCCGGCATCGTCACGGCGGTCGGATCCGAGGTCGAGGGCTTCCGGGTCGGCGACCCCGTGGTCGTCTTCGGCGCCGCCGGCACCTACGCGAGCGCGCTGACGACCTCCGCCGCGCACGTCTCACCGCGTCCCCCGCAGGTGTCGGCCGCCGAGGGGGCCGCCCTCGGCATCCCCGTCGGGACGGCGTACCAGACGCTCCGCTCGCTCGCGGTGGGCGCCGAAGACACCGTGCTCATCCACGGCGGCTCGGGAGCCGTCGGGCAGGCCGCCATCCAGCACGCGGTGCTCTCGGGCGCGACCGTGCTCGCGACGACGAGCGACCGTCGGGCCGACCGGGTGCGGGCGCTCGGCGCGCATCCCCTGCCCTACGGCGCCGCCGTCGTGGACGACGTGCGCCGGCTCGCGCCGCAGGGCGTCACGGTCGCCATCGACCTCGCCGGCACCGACGACGCACTGCAGCAGTCACGCGAGCTCGTCGCCGATCATCGCCGCATCGCGACGCTGGTGCGCGGGAAGGATGCCGCAGCCCTCGGCATCCGGGCCTTCAGCGGCGGCAGCCCCGTGCCCTTGACGGCGCAGGAGCAGGCGTGGCGGGCCGAGGCCGTCCCGGTCACGGTCGCCCTCCTCGCGGCCGGACGGTTCCGCATCGAGCTCGGACCGCGGCTGCCGCTGGCCGAGGCGGCGGAGGCGCACCGGCTCGTCGCCGCCGGCGCCGACGGCAAGATCGTGCTGGTGCCCTGACCCTCCCGGCTCAGCTGGCCGCGATGAGGGCCCGGTAGAAGCGGATGCCGGCCAGCCACGACGCGACCCGGATGCGCTCGTTGTGCGAGTGCAGAGCGTCGCGTTCGGCGCGCGTGAGGTGGAACGGCGTGAAGCGGTAGACGTGCGCGCTGATGGCGGTGAACCACCGGCTGTCGCTCGCACCGAGCTGGATGTAGGGCGTCGTGACGACCTCCTCGCCCAGCGTCTCGCGGACCGCCGTGGCGATGCGCCGCCACGGCCGTCCGCGCCACGGCGAGACCGGCGACGGATCGGACCCGTGCCGCACCTCCACCTCGACATGCGGGTCGGCGACGACGCGGCGGATCCGCGCCGTCGCGGAGGCGACCGTGTCGCCCGTGAGCAGGCGGACGTTGACCGCGGCGCGCGCGGTCGTCGCGAGGACGTTCTCGCCCGGGGCGCCCGACAGCTCGGTGGCGACGGCGGTGGTGCGCACCATCGCGTTCATCTCCGGCCCGAGCCGGGGGAAGACCCGCGCCACCACCGGCGCCAGCAGGCCCAGATTGGCGAACACCGTCCGCAGCGGCTGAGCGGCGTGCGGGGCGAGGGTGGCGAAGAGCGCCCGCACCGGCGGCGCGATGCGGGCGGGGAACGGGTGCCGGTGGATGCGGTCGATCGCCCGGGCCAGGCGCGCCGTCGCCGGGAAGGCCGGCGGCGTCGACGCGTGCCCGCCGCCCTCCCGGGCGGTGAGACGGAGCGTCATGACGCCTCGCTCGGCGACACCCACCATCGCGGTGGGCACCGAGATCCCCGGCACGACGCCCTCCACCACGGCGCCGCCCTCGTCCAAGACGAGACCGGGCTCCACGCCGCGCTCGCGCAGCAGCGCGACGATCGCCCGGGCGCCCCCGCCGGCGGTCTCCTCGTTGTGCCCGAAGGCGAGATAGACGTCGTGCTGGGGTGAGAAGCCGTCGGCGACGAGCGCCTCGACCGCTTCGAGGATGGCGACGAGCGCGCCCTTGTCGTCGATCGCTCCGCGCGCGTGGATGGCCGCATCCGCGCCCTCGCCGGCGATCTCCGCGGCGAACGGCGGGAGATCCCACTCCTGCTCGACCACGGGCACGACATCCAGATGCGCCATCAGCACGAGCGGGTCCGCCCCGCCGCGGGCGCCCGGCCAGCGGTAGAGCAGCGAATGCCCGTCGACGACCTCGCGCTCCAGCACGGCATGCAGCGCCGGATACAGGCGCACAACCGCGTCGAGCAGCCGGTCGAAGGGCTCCCAGTCGATGAGGCCCTCGTCGGCATGCGAGACGGTCGGAATCTGCAGCAGCTCACGGAACCGGGCGATCGAGGCGGCGTTGTCGGCACTCACGGCTCGAGCCTACGCGGCCGCCGATAGGCTCGAGGCATGACCGACATCGCTCCCGGCAGCCCCGGCGCCGCCTCCCCGATCCCCGGCGCCCCCGTCCGCTGGGGCATCCTGGCGACGGGCGGCATCGCCCACGCCTTCACGAAGGATCTCCGGACCGCGGGGCTGACGGTCACCGCGGTCGGTTCGCGTCGCGCCGAGTCCGCGGAGGCGTTCGCGCAGGAGCACGGCATCCCCCGCGCCCATGGCTCGTACGAGGAGCTGGTCGCCGACCCCGAGGTCGACATCGTCTACGTCGCCTCGCCGCACAGTCATCATCGCGAGCACGCCGTCCTCGCTCTCGAGGCCGGAAAGCACGTCCTCATCGAGAAGGCGGTGACGCTCGACGCCGACGAGGCCGTCGCGATCCGCGACATCGCGGCCGGCCGCGGACTGCTCGCGATGGAGGCGATGTGGACGCGGTACCTGCCGCACATGGTGCGCATCCGCGAGCTCATCGCCGACGGGACGATCGGCGAGGTGCGCACGGTCGTGGCCGACCACACCCAGTCGCTCCCGCTCGATCCCGGCCACCGCCTGAACGCCCTCGAGCTCGGCGGCGGTGCCCTGCTGGACCTCGGCATCTACCCGGTCTCCTTCGCATGGGACGTGCTCGGACCGATGACCGAGGTGCGCGCGGTCGGTCGGCTCGGCGAGACGGGCGCCGACACCGAGGTCGCGATCGCCGCCGTCCACGAAGGAGGCGCGGTGTCGTCGCTCGTCACGAGCTCGCGCGCCGCCGGACCGAACGCGGCGCACGTCATCGGCACGGCCGCCCGCATCGACATCGACCGCGTGTGGTACGAGCCCACCTCCTTCCGCGTGACCGCGACCGACGGCACGGTCATCGAGGAGTACCGCTCCACCGTCGACGGGCGCGGCATGCAGTTCCAGGCTCTGTACGCCGAGGCGCTGCTGCGCGCGGGACGCACCGACAGCGACCTCCTCCCGTTCGACGAGTCGATCGCGATCATGGCCGCCCTCGACGGCGTGCGAGCCCAGCTCGGCGTGACCTACCCGAAGGGGCACTGACATGGCCGAGCTGCAGGGCAACCGCGTCGCGGTGTATCTCGACTTCGACAACATCGTGATGAGCTGGTACGACCGCGTGCACGGGCGCAACTCCTACGCGGCCGACCGGCAGAAGATCATCGCCGACCCCGACGCGCCCGAGATCGCCCAGCGCCTCAAGGACGCGACGATCGACGTCGGCGCGATCATCGACTACGCGGCATCCTTCGGCACCCTGGTGCTCACGCGGGCCTACGCCGACTGGTCGTCGCCGGTGAACGCGCTGTACCGCTCGCAGCTCGTCGCGCGCGCCGTCGACCTCGTCCAGCTGTTCCCGGCCGCCGCGTACGCGAAGAACGGCGCCGACATCCGCCTGGCCGTCGACACGGTCGAGGACATGTTCCGCCTGCCCGACCTCACCCACGTCGTCATCGTGGCGGGAGACAGCGACTACGTGCCGCTCGCGCAGCGCTGTAAGCGTCTCGGCCGGGTCGTCGTCGGAGTCGGCGTCGCCGGGTCGACCGCGAAGTCGCTCGCCGCGGCATGCGACCAGTTCGACGCCTACGACTCGTTGCCCGGCGTCGTTCCGCCGGCGGCGGCCGCCACCGCACAGAAGAAGACGGATTCCGCGGCCACGACGTCTTCCCGCCGCCGCAAGAAGGCGGAGGACCCGACGGCCGAGCTCCTGGGCCGCGCCCTGCGGCTGGAGCAGGAGCGCACCGACGACGAATGGGTGCATCTGTCGGCCGTGAAGAACCTCCTCAAGCGGATGGACCCCTCGTTCAGCGAGAAGGCTCTCGGCCACCGGTCGTTCTCCGACTTCGTCAAGGCGCACCCGACCGTCGCGGACATCGACGAGACCACCAACATCGTCCGCGTGCGCCCGCACACGACCGACACGGCCGACGAGGGCTGACCCCCGCCGGCCGCGCCGGACGGACGAGCGGTCAGCCGGCGAAGGGGATCGCCCCGACCAGGACGCCGACCGCGAGCATCGCGAGCGAGACGAGCGTCGCCCGCCACAGCACCTTCTTGTGGTGGTCGCCGAGGTTGACGTTCGCGAGGGACACGAGCAGCAGGATCGCCGGCACGAGCGGGCTCTGCAGGTGCACCGGCTGGCCGGTGATCGAGGCCCGCGCCATCTCGACGGGCGCGATCCCGAAGTGCGACGCGCTCTCGGCGAGCACCGGCAGGATGCCGAAGTAGAAGGCGTCGTTCGACATGAAGAACGTGAACGGGATCGACAGCACTCCCGTGATCACGGCGAGGAACGGGCCCAGCTCGGCGGGGATGACCGAGGTGATCCACGAGGCCATCGCGGTCACCATGCCCGTGCCGTTGAGCACGCCCACGAGCACGCCCGCGGCGAGCACCATCGACACCACGCCGACGATCGACGGGGCGTGGGCGACGATCTCGTCGGCCTGGCTCTTCAGCTTCGGGAAGTTCACGATCAGCGCGATCGCCGCTCCCACCATGAAGACGAACGCCAGCGGGAACAGGTCCAGGATCAGCAGCACCATCACCGCGACCGTCAGCGCGAGGTTGAACCAGATGAGCCGCGGGCGCAGCGTGGGCCGGTTCGGATCGAGCATCGTGTCGGCCATGGCGGTGTCGGCGGCATCCACGAGGGCGGTCGCCGCGACGGCCTCGCGGGCGCCGCGCACGGTCACGATGTTGCCGGTGCGCAGCGTCGCCGCGGCTCCCGGCTTGGGCTCGGCCCCGCGGAACAGGCGCGGCGCGCCGAAGATGCCGTCGCCGCGGGTCGCCTCGATCCGCGTGGTGTCGACCACGCCGGCGAGGCGGCGGCGCTCGCTCAGGCCGAGGAACCACGCGAAGGCGAGGGAGATCACGAGACCCGTCGCGAGCGAGGGCAGCATCGGCACGAAGATGTCGGTGGGCTCCAGTGAGAGAGCGGATGCCGCGCGCACCGTCGGCCCGCCCCACGGCACGATGTTCAGGGTGCCGTTCATCAGCCCCGCCACGCACGTGAGCACGACCGGGCTCATCCCCAGCCGGAGATAGATCGGCAGCATCGCGGAGGTGGTGATGATGAAGGTCGTCGATCCGTCGCCGTCCAGCGACACGGCCCCGGCGAGCAGCGCCGTGCCGAGCACGACCTTCGCGGGGTCGTCCCCCAGCACCCGCGTGATGACGCGGATGAGGGGGTCGAACAGCCCGACGTCGATCATGATGCCGAAGTACATGATCGCGAACATCAGCAGCGCCGCGGTCGGCGCCATCGATTTGATCGCGTCGATGATCATGTCGCCGAGCCCGAGACCGGCACCGGCGAACAGGCCGAAGATCGTCGGCACCACGATCAGCGCGACCATCGGCGTCAGGCGGCGCGTCATGATCAGCGCCATGAAGGTCAGCACCATCGTGAACCCGAGCACGACGAGCACCCCGTCCGAGGGCGTGAACGCCAGATCGTAGCCGTCGTCGGCGGCGGCCGCGACGAGACCGAGGGGAACAGGGGGCATCTCGACTCCTTCGTCAGCGGCCGACGTTCGTCGTCGACCGGATGCCGCGAATCTAGGGACCGCGCCGCGGCGGCGCGCGCTATCTCTCATTCCCGCGACTTCTGCGCGAAGCGCGAGTTCAGCGCATTATGCTCACCAGATGAGATTCGCGACGCGCGCGGCGCTGCTGCTGCTGGCGACGGTGGTCGCCGTCGTCGCGGTGTGCGTCGTGGTCTTCGTGATCCTCGGCGTCCAGCTGCTGCGCGCGGAGGCGGAGACCTCCGCGCTCAACATCGCCCGTACGATCGCCGTCGATCCGCAGGTGCGCGCCGAGGTCGCCGCGATCAGCGCCGATCCGGGCACGCCCGACGGTGCCGAGCTCCGCGACGGAGAGCTGCAGCGCCTGGCCGACGCCGTGACGGCGCGCACCGGGACGCTGTTCGTCGTCATCGCCGACGACCACGGCATCCGTCTCGCCCACCCCGACCCCGACCAGCTGGGCCGGCCGGTCAGCACGGACTACCGTCAGGTGCTCGCCGGCAACGAGGTCGTGACGTGGGAGGAGGGGACCCTCGGCGTCTCGGCGCGCGCGAAGGTGCCGATCCTCCCGCCCGACGGCGAGGGCACCGCCCCCGTCGGCGAAGTGAGCGTCGGATTCGAGCCCTCGAGCGTGTTCGACGACCTCCCGGCGCTGCTGGGCGGCATCGCCGCCGCGGCCGGCGCGGGGATCCTGGTGGCCGCGCTCGCCGGACTGGTGCTGCGACGGCGGTGGGAACGAGTGACGCTGGGCTTGCAGCCGGAGGAACTGGTCGCCCTGGTGCAGAACCAGGCCGCGGTGCTCGACGGTGTGGGCGACGGCGTCGTCGCGCTCGACGGGGAGGGGACGGTGCGCCTGTGCAACGAGACCGCCCGCCGGCTCCTCGATCTCGACGCCCCCGAGGGGCGCACGCTGGAGGAGCTCGGGGTCGCACCGGCCATCCTCGTCGCCGTGCGCGAAGGGACCGCGGGCGACGGGATCGTGGTGGGCGATCGGGTGCTCTATGTCGACGCCCAGCCGGTCCGTCGCGAGGGGCGCGACCTCGGGGCCGTCCTGATCGTGCGCGACCGCACCGACATCGTGGCCCTCACGGAGCGGCTCGACACCGTGCGCGCGATGACCGGCGCGCTGCGCGTCCAGCGACACGAGTTCGCCAACCGCCTGCACGTCGCGGCCGGCCTGCTCGACGCGGGGCGCGACCGCGAGGCGCGCGAGTTCCTGGGCGATCAGCTGCAGCGCGGCCCGGTGGACTATCCGGTCGAGAACCTCGATCTGATCGGCGATGCCCTCCTGCATGCGCTCATCGGCGCCCACGCGCTCGAAGCCGGCGAGCGCGGCGTCCGCGTGTCGATCGATCCCGACTCCCTGCTGCTGTCGCCGCTGCGCGACGTCGAGGACGTCGCCGCCGTGCTCGGCAATCTCGTCGACAACGCCGTGCGGGCGGCGGTCGCCGGTCCCGAGCCGCGGGAGGTGCGGATCGGCTGCTTCGGCGACGGCCCGGACCTCGTCCTCACGGTCGCCGACTCGGGCGCGGGCGTCCCCGACGACGCCGACCTCTTCCGTCGCTCCGCACGGCCCGCCTCCGATCTCGACCGCGTGCACGGGCTCGGCGTCGGCCTTCCGCTGTCGCGGGAGCTCGCCCGGCGCCGCGGCGGCGAGGTCTGGCTGATCGATCCCGGCGGACGCGGCCCCGCGGGCTCGGGCACGGGGGCCGTGTTCGGCGCGCGTCTCGTGGACGTGCTGGACGCCGGCACCGCCGCGGACCCCGCATCCGGAAAGGACTCCGCCCGATGAGCTCACCCGTCCGCGTCCTCGTGGTCGACGACGACTTCCGGGTCGCCGGCCTGCACCGCGACATCGTCGCGGAGCGTCCCGGCTACACCGCGCTGGAGCCGGTGCGCACCCTCGCCGCGGCGAGCGCCGCCGTGCGGGCCGACCGGCCCGACCTCATGCTCGTCGACGCGTACCTCCCGGACGGCGACGGCATCGGCTTCGTGCAGGCCTGCGGCGTCGACGCCGTCGTCCTGTCCGCCGCCGCGGACGCCGCGACGGTCCGCCGCGGGCTGCGCGCGGGGGCGCTGGGCTACCTCGTCAAGCCGTTCGAGCGCCGCGCGCTGACCGACCTGCTGGATCGCTATCTGCGCTTCCGGAACCTGCTCGACGAGTCGCGCACCGTCTCGCAGGAGGAGATCGACCGCGCGCTGGCGCTCCTGCGCGCCGGCGGCGAGACCCCGTCGGTGTCGCGGTCGGCGACCGAGCAGGTGATCCTCGAGGCGCTCGGCGACGACGAGTCGTCGGCGTCGGAGATCGCCGACCGTGCCGGCGTCTCGCGCGCCACCGCGCAGCGGCATCTGTCGGCGATGGCGGCCCGCGGAGTCGTGGACGTGCGTCTGCGCTACGGCACCACCGGTCGCCCGGAGCACCGCTACCTGCGCGTGCGTGCGTGAGCGCACAGGAGCTGTGCGGCACTGAACCTTGTACCTGAATCACTTTTCAGGTAGCGTCCACGTCGCGGCATCCCCCCGCCGCACCGCGCTCTACAAGGAGGTATCAGCGCATGGCTTCAGCCACCCCGCCAGACACCACGCAGCCGTCGTCCGGGCTCCGCCGGGTCGTCAGCGCCTCGATGGCCGGCACGATCGTCGAGTGGTACGAGTTCTTCCTCTACGCCACGGCCGCGACGCTCGTGTTCAACCTGATCATGTTCCCCCCGTCGGACGATCCGTACGCGGGCATCATCGCCGCCTTCGTCACGTACGCCGTCGGGTTCGTCGCGCGCCCTCTCGGCGGCATCGTCTTCGGCCACTTCGGCGACAAGTACGGACGCAAGAAGCTGCTGCAGCTCGCGATCATCCTCGTCGGCGTCGCCACCTTCCTGATGGGCTGCCTGCCCACCTTCCAGCAGGTCGGGTACTGGGCTCCGGCGCTGCTCGTGCTGCTGCGCTTCGCCCAGGGCTTCGCCGTCGGCGGAGAGTGGGGCGGCGGCGTGCTCCTGGTGGCCGAGCACTCCCCCGACAAGACCCGCGGCTTCTGGGCCTCGTTCCCGCAGGCGGCCGTCCCCATCGGCAACCTCGTCGCCACGATCGTCCTGCTCGTGCTCAGCCGCACGCTCTCCCCCGAGGCCTTCCTGGCGTGGGGTTGGCGCGTGGGCTTCTGGCTCTCGGTGGTCATCGTCGCGATCGGCTACTACATCCGCACGAAGATCACCGACGCGCCGATCTTCCTCGAGGCGCAGAAGGAGGTCGAGGAGCAGAAGCACGTGCGCTACGGCGTCTTCGAGGTGCTGCGCCGCTACCCGCGCGGCGTGCTGACCGCGATGGGCCTGCGCTTCGCCGAGAACATCATGTACTACCTCGTCGTGACGTTCTCCATCACCTACCTGAAGATCGCACTCGGCGTCGACACGGCCGAGATCCTCGGGATGCTCGTGATCGCCCACATCGTGCACATGATCGTGATCCCCCTCGTGGGCGGCCTCGCCGACCGGATCGGCCGCAAGCCCGTCTACGCGATCGGCACCGTCGGCGCCGCCGCCTGGGGCTTCATCGCCTTCCCCATGTTCAACACGACGCAGCCGCTCATCATCATCCTGGCGATCTGCCTGGGCCTGGTCATCCACTCGTTCATGTACGCCCCGCAGCCGGCGATCATGTCGGAGATGTTCCCGACCCGCATGCGCTACTCGGGCGTCTCGCTCGGGTACCAGGTCACCTCGATCGTCGCCGGCTCGCTCGCCCCGATCATCGCGACCGCGCTCCTGTCGGCCTACGGCACCTACATCCCGGTCGCGCTGTACCTCGCCGTCGCCGCCGCCATCACGCTCGTCGCGGTGGTCTCGATGCGCGAGACGAAGGGCAGCTCGCTCCACGAGCTCGACCGCGTCGACCGCGAGCGCCTGGTGGCCGAGACCGGCACGGTCCGCGTTCAGGCCGGCCGCTGACCGCGGACGTCGAGGGGCGGATGTCGGCCGCGTCGGTAGGCTGAAGGGATGAGCGACGGTGCGGCACGAGCGATCCGGCGCCTCCCCGACGGCACGGTCAAGCAGATCGGCCCGCTGACCGGGACGCGGGTGTGGACGGTCCCGGGGCGGGCGAGTCGGCCTCTGGGGCTCGCCCGCGACGACACCCGCCGGCTCGGCCCGGGCGAGGATCGGCGGCTCTGCGCCTTCTGCGTCGACCGCTACTTCGAGACCACGCCGGAGAAGGCCCGCCTGGTGGGACCGCACTTCGAGGAGCTGCGACGCGTCCCCGCCTCCGCACTGAACGACACGGTCGCCGAGTTCCGGCGCTTCGCGAACCTCTTCGAGATCGTCTCGGCGGAGTACTGGCGCGAGAACCACGGCTTCCGTCAGCCCGCGCACGTCTTCCGGTGGGCCGAGGAGTACCTGTCCGACCCCGTCGGGCGCGTCCACCTCGAGAAGCTCGCCGAGATCCGCGCGCAGGCCGCGGGCACCGAGACCAGCCTCGAAGAGGCGGCTCTGGATCTGCTCGGCGGCTCCCACGACGTCGTGGTGGCGCGACGCCATGTCGTCGACGGCGCGACCACCGACGCCGAGCTGGCCTCCTCGGGCACCCTCACGCCCGACGAGCACGCCGCGTACGTCGCCTTCACGGTGCGGGCCCTCGCGGAGATCCAGGCCGCGCAGCCGCACGCCGCCTACGTCAGCGTGTTCCAGAACTGGCTGCGCCCCGCCGGCGCCTCCTTCGAGCACCTCCACAAGCAGCTCGTCGCGATCGACGAGCACGGGCCGCAGGTCGACCACGAGCTGCGGCTGCTCTCCCACGATCGCGACCTCTACCAGCACGAGATCGCCGACCTCGCCGTGGCCGAACGCCTCGTCGTCGCCGCGAACGACGGTGCCGTCGCGTTCGCCGGCGTCGGCCACCGCTATCCCGCCTTCGAGATCTTCTCGACCTCTGACGCCAATCTGCCGCAGGACCATACGGATACCGGCATCCGCGCCGTGTCCGACCTGCTGCACGCTCTGCACGCCGCCACCGGCGTCCACGTCCCGACCAACGAGGAATGGCACTACCGACCGCCGGGTGCACCGTGGCCCATGCCGTGGCGGGTCGTGCTGAAGTGGCGCATCTCGACGCCCGCCGGATTCGAGGGCGGCACGAAGATCTACGTCAACACGATCGACCCGTGGGAGCTGCGCCGCCGCGCGGTCGCGACGCTGCACGGGCTGCGCGACGCGGGCGCCCTGGCCACCGGCATCCGCATCGGCGATGAGTGCACGCCGGACGACGCCGTGCTGCACTATGCGGACCCGGCGTGAGCTTCCCGTTCGAGCGCCTGCGTCGCGCGCCCGACATCGAGGGTGAGGGTCTGGTCGCCGCGGATGCCGCGGACCGGCTCATCCTCGACGAGTCGGCGGCGCTGCGCACCGCGGCGGGGCCGGGTGAGATCGTCGTCATCGGGGACGGCTACGGCGCCCTCGCACTCGGCGCGGCCTTCTCCGGCGCGCGTGACGTGCGGGTGCACCAGGACGCGCTCTCGGGCGAACGCGCGCTCGGCGCGAACGCGCAGGCGCTCGGCCTGGACGACCGGGTGTCGTCGGGTGCTCTGGACGCGGCGCTGGTGTCGGGGGCGCGCGTCGTGCTGCTGCGACTGCCGCGCGCGCTCGATGCGCTGCGCGACATCGCCGGGCTGATCGCCGCACACGCGGCATCCGATGTCGTCGTGGTCGCCGGCGGGCGGCTCAAGCACATGACCGTCGCGATGAACGACGTGCTGCGCAGCGCGTTCGACACTCTCGACGTCACGCATGCGCGGCAGAAGTCGCGGGTGCTGATCGCCCGCGACCCGCGCGGCGGCGGCGATCCCGTGCCGGCCGCGGCGCGCATCGACGGGCTGGAGGTGCGGGCGTTCGGCGGCGCGTTCGCCGGCGCGCGACTGGACATCGGCACGCGCGCGCTGCTGGCGGCGCTGGACGCGGCGCCCGCCGCCCCGGCGGGCGGCACCCCCGACGATCCCTGGATCGACCTCGCGTGCGGCACCGGGATCATCGGCGCCTGGCTCGCCCGGCGGCATCCGGCGGCCCACGTGTACGCGAGCGACCCGTCGGCCGTCGCCGTGGCATCCGCCCGGGCGACGGCGGCCGCCAACGGCCTCGCTGACCGCGTGATGGTCGCTCGTGCCGACGGTCTGGAGCAGCGCGCGGACGCGTCCGCGTCGTTCATCGCCCTGAACCCGCCCTTCCATTCCGGCGCCGCGCTGACCGCGGGCATCGCCGAACGCCTGTTCGCCGACGCGGGACGGGTGCTGCGCCCCGGCGGCGAGCTGTGGTGCGTGTGGAACTCGCCCCTGCGATACCGACCCGCACTGGATCGGCTGGTCGGTCCGACCCGTCAGATCGCGCGCGACGCGAAGTTCACGGTGACGGTGTCGACGAGGCGCTGATCCCGCCGGAGCGAGCGACGGGCCGCCCGCTCAGACGATGCCGGCGCGGATGCCGTCCAGCGAGTCGGCGACCTTGGGGAGGCGCTGAGCGAGCACGCCGTCGAGCTCGAACAGGCGCTCCCGGGCGTCCTGCAGGACGCGGGCGCCCTTGGAGGTGACGTGGAGGTCGCTGGCCGCTCCGGCGTGGGCCGTCGCATCCTGGACGAGGCCGTCGTCGACGAGCGTGCGGACGGCGGTGTGCGCCGACTGCACCGTGATGTGAGAGCGGCGGGCGAGCTCGGAGAAGGAGATCCCCGGCTCGGCGTAGATGTGCCCGAGGAGGCCGAACTTGCGGGTGCTGATGCCGAGGTCCTTCAGGATCGCCGCCAGCTGCTCCTCCCACATCGCCGAGACCGCGAGCAGCGCGATGACCGGACTGAAGCGGGGGCTCTCTTGGGTCATGGCCCCATGCTAGCGAGCCACCGGCGTGCCAGAGGGTCGCCGTACCGTGACTGTTCCCGACCGATCCTCGCCGTTCGCGACTCACCCCTCCGGATCGTCAGCCCTTCGCGCCGCCGGGAGGGCCGAGGATCAGGAGCACCGCGAAGATCGCGACGACCGCGACGAGGATGCCGACGAACAGCAGCCAGGGGCGGCGCAGGAACCACGCCAGCGGCGCGTCGTACCAGCGCGCATCGGTCGCGTCAGCGGCCTGCTCGACACGCCAGGTACCCGCGAGCAGGCCACGACGATGCACCCACAGCTCCGTCGGGACCGTCGCGTAGGGGATGATCGCGGAGATCAGGGCGACGGCCGTCGGACCCGCCGGCCAGCGGTTGTTCAGCGCGACGAGCACGACGGTCGCGCCGTAGGAGAGGAACACGAATCCGTGGATGCCGCCGCCGATGGTGACCGCCGGCGCCCAGCCGGTGGTCGCGCGGACGATGAGCCCCGCGATGAGCAGCGTCCACGACACGGCTTCGGCGAACGCGAGCGTGCGGAACAGGGACAGGGGTGTGCGGAGCATTCCTTCAGCATAACTGAAGGCGGGGTCGGTGCCTGAGCGCTCCCTGTGAGGCCCGGCCGGACGCCGCCGAGTCGTGACACGACGACGCCCCCTGCCGAGATGCTCAGGGAGCAGGTCGGCAGGGGGCGTGCGCGGGGCTCGGCATCCACCTCACGGTGACGCGATCAGAAGTCCCAGTCGTCGTCCTCGGTCGCGACGGCCTTGCCGATGACGTACGACGAACCCGAGCCGCTGAAGAAGTCGTGGTTCTCGTCGGCGTTCGGCGACAGGGCCGACAGGATCGCGGGGTTCACGTTGGTCAGCTGCGACGGGAACATCGCCTCGTAGCCGAGGTTCATCAGCGCCTTGTTGGCGTTGTAGTGCAGGAACTTCTTGACGTCCTCGGTCAGGCCGATGCCGTCGTAGAGGTCCTGCGTGTACTGCACCTCGTTGTCGTACAGCTCGTACAGCAGCGAGAAGGTGTAGTCCTTGATCTCGTCGCGCTCGGGCTGGGTGAGCTTCTCGAGCCCCTTCTGGAACTTGTAGCCGATGTAATAGCCGTGCACGGCCTCGTCGCGGATGATGAGGCGGATGATGTCGGCGGTGTTCGTCAGCTTCGCCTTGCTCGACCAGTACAGCGGCAGGTAGAAGCCCGAGTAGAACAGGAACGACTCCAGCAGGGTCGAGGCGACCTTGCGCTTGAGCGGTTCGTCGCCACGGTAGTAGTCCATGACGATGTGGGCCTTCTTCTGGAGGTTCGGGTTCTCCACCGACCACCGGAACGCGTCGTCGATCTCCGGCGTCGAGCACAGGGTCGAGAAGATCGACGAGTAGCTCTTCGCGTGCACCGACTCCATGAACGCGATGTTGGTGTACACCGCCTCCTCGTGCGGCGTGATCGCGTCGGGGATGAGCGACACGGCGCCGACGGTGCCCTGGATGGTGTCCAGGAGCGTCAGCCCGGTGAACACCCGCATCGTGGTGGTCTGCTCGTCGGGGGTGAGCGTCGCCCACGACTGGATGTCGTTGGACAGCGGCACCTTCTCGGGCAGCCAGAAGTTGTTCACGAGGCGGTTCCAGACCTCGAGGTCCTTGTCGTCCTGGATGCGGTTCCAGTTGATCGCCTGGACGTGATCGATGAGCTTGAGCGGCTCAGAGGGGGTCATGATTTTCCTTCAGCGGTCGTTGAACGCAGCGTCACAGCATGCAGCTGACGCACTCGGACAGGTTCGTGCCCTCGAGTGCCATCTGACGCAGGCGGATGTAGTAGATCGTCTTGATGCCCTTGCGCCACGCGTAGATCTGCGCCTTGTTGATGTCGCGCGTGGTGGCGGTGTCCTTGAAGAACAGCGTCAGCGACAGGCCCTGGTCGACGTGCTGCGTGGCCGCGGCATACGTGTCGATGACCTTCTCGTAGCCGATCTCGTACGCGTCCTGGTAGTACTCCAGGTTCTCGTTCGTCATGAACGGCGCCGGGTAGTAGACGCGGCCGATCTTGCCTTCTTTGCGGATCTCGATCTTCGACGCGATCGGGTGGATCGAGCTCGTCGAGTTGTTGATGTACGAGATCGAGCCGGTCGGCGGCACCGCCTGCAGGTTCTGGTTGTAGATGCCGTGCGCCTGGATCGAGGCCTTCAGCTCACGCCAGTCGTCCTGGGTCGGGATGTGGATGCCCGCGAACAGCTCGGCGACCCGATCGGTCTGCGGCACCCACTCCTGCTCGAGGTACTTGTCGAAGAACTCCCCCGACGCGTACGTCGAGTCGGCGAAGCCGTCGAAGGCCGTGCCGCGCTCGATCGCGATGCGGTTCGAGGCGCGCAGGGCGTGGAACAGCACCGTGTAGAAGTAGATGTTCGTGAAGTCGATGCCCTCTTCCGACCCGTAGTGCACGTGCTCGCGCGCGAGGTAGCCGTGGAGGTTCATCTGACCCAGGCCGATCGCGTGCGAGCGGTCGTTGCCGTCCTCGATCGAGCGGACCGAGCGGATGTGGCTCTGGTCGCTGACCGCCGTGAGCGCACGGATCGAGGTCTCGACCGTTCCCGCGAGGTCCTTGCCGTCCATCGCGAGGGCGATGTTCATCGAGCCCAGGTTGCAGGAGATGTCCTTGCCGATCTGGTCGTAGGACAGGTCCTCGTTGTACGTGGTCGGCGTGTTCACCTGCAGGATCTCGCTGCACAGGTTGGACATGTTGATCCGACCCTTGATCGGGTTGGCCTTGTTCACCGTGTCCTCGAACATGATGTACGGGTAGCCCGACTCGAACTGGATCTCGGCGAGGGTCTGGAAGAACTCGCGCGCGTTGATCTTCGTCTTCTTGATGCGCGCGTCGTCGACCATCTCGCGGTACTTCTCGGTGACCGAGATGTCGCCGAACGGCACCCCGTAGACCTTCTCGACGTCGTACGGCGAGAAGAGGTACATGTCCTCGCCGTTGCGGGCGAGCTCGAACGTGATGTCGGGGATCACGACGCCGAGCGAGAGCGTCTTGATGCGGATCTTCTCGTCGGCGTTCTCGCGCTTGGTGTCGAGGAAGCGCAGGATGTCGGGGTGGTGCGCCGAGAGGTAGACGGCGCCGGCGCCCTGACGCGCACCGAGCTGGTTGGCGTAGCTGAAGCTGTCTTCGAGCAGCTTCATCACGGGGATGATGCCGCTGGACTGGTTCTCGATCTGCTTGATCGGCGCGCCCGCCTCGCGGATGTTGCTCAGCAGCAGCGCCACGCCGCCGCCGCGCTTGGACAGCTGCAGTGCGGAGTTGATGCCGCGGGCGATCGACTCCATGTTGTCCTCGATGCGCAGCAGGAAGCAGCTGACGAGCTCGCCGCGCTGGGCCTTGCCGGTGTTGAGGAACGTGGGGGTCGCCGGCTGGAAGCGGCCGGAGATGATCTCGTCGACGAGCTTCTCGGCGAGCTGCTGGTCGCCGTCGGCGAGCCCGAGGGCGGTCATGACGACACGGTCCTCGAAGCGCTCGAGGTACCGCTTGCCGTCGAAGGTCTTCAGCGTGTAGCTCGTGTAGTACTTGAAGGCGCCGAGGAACGTCTCGAAGCGGAACTTCGCGCCGTACGCCCGGTCGTTCAGGCGCTGGATGAACGCGAACGGGTACTTCTCCAGCACCGCGCCCTCGTAGTACTCCTTCTCGACGAGGTAGTCGAGGCGCTCCTGCAGCGAGTGGAAGAACACGGTGTTCTGGTTGACGTGCTGCAGGAAGTACTCCCGCGCGGCGCGCTTGTCGGCGTCGAACTGGATCTGGCCGTTCTCGCCGTAGAGGTTGAGCATCGCGTTGAGGGCGTGGTAGTCCATCCCCTCGAAGCGCGCGTCTGTCTTGAATGTCGCCGGGCTCACTGCAGCTTCCACCATCGTTCCAATCCGTCGCTCACACGAACGACGTCGTCAGGCGTGCCGAAAAGTTCGAGCCGATACAAGTGCGGCACGGTGCACTTGCGGCTGATGATGTCACCGGCGCGACAGAACGACTCGCCGAAGTTGGTGTTGCCCGCGGAGATCACTCCGCGGATGAGGTGACGATGGTGCTCGACGTTGAGGAACCGGATCACCTGTTTGGGGACGGCCCCCTTCTCCTCGCCACGCCCCTGGCCGCCCCCGTAGGTCGGTGTCACGAGCACGAACGGCTCGTCGACCTCGAGGGGGGCGTCGCCAGGGGTGAGCGGGATGCGGGCGGCCGGCAGGCCGAGCTTCTCGATGAAACGCGCCGTGTTGCCCGACACACTCGAGAAGTAGACGAGCAGCGGGGCGCTCGTCAGCGTCGGCATCTCAGGCCAGACGGCTCGCGAGCTCGTCGATCTTGTCGGGACGGAAGCCCGACCAGTGGTCCTCGTCCGTGACGACGACCGGCGCCTGCAGGTAGCCGAGCGACTTCACGTGCTCGAGGGCCGCCGGGTCTTCGGAGAGGTCGAGGACCTCGTAGTCGATGCCCTTGGAGTCCAGCGCGCGGTAGGTCGCGTTGCACTGCACGCAGGAGGGCTTGGTGTACACCGTGATTGCCATGTCGTTCTTTCTCTCCCCTTGATCCCAGCGGATCGATCTCTGCGGTTGTCGTCGTCTTGTCGCCTGTGGTCCCGGCCCTGCCCCCGCCGGGAGTCCAATACTACATATGGGTACGGACGTTGGATAGCACCACAAGGGCTAGTAGTTACATCCGTGTAGTTTTGCACCGTTCTCCCCATGTACAACACAGGTTGTCCACCGTTTCATCCACAGGATGCCGAGCGATCCGGCGTCGGGAAAAAGCCTGAATCACGGGCATTTCCCCCGGGCCGCGCCCGCTCATCCACAGTTCGGACGCTAGCCGCCGCCTCCGACACTCCCGGGCCTGTGGAATGGGGTCGTCGGCGTGTCGCGGCATCCCTCGGGCGTGTCGCGATGTCGCCCCCGACGGGTAGCGTGGAGGGGTGGCGGGATACCGGGAATTGCTGCGCACGCAGGGCGTGGCTCGCATCATCGCGGCTCAGCTGACGGCACGGTTCCCGAACGGCATGACGAGCCTCGCGATCCTGCTGCACGTCGAGCAGATGACCGGGTCGTACGGAGCCGCCGGTCTCGTGCTGGCGGCGGCATCCGTGGGTCAGGCGACGGCCGGCCCCGTGACGAGCCGGTGGATGGGCCGATGGGGCATGCGCCGGGTGCTCACCCTCACGACGACCGTCTGCGCCGCCGCTCTGCTCGCCCTCGCCCTGATCCCCATGGGCGTCGTGGGTTACATGGTGTTCGGCCTCATCGCGGGCCTGTCCACGCCGCCCGTGCAGTCCGCGGTGCGCACGATCTACCCCAAGCTCGTCAACGCACGGCAACTGACCGCCCTGTTCTCGCTCGATGCGAGCCTGCAGGAGATCATCTGGATCCTGGCGCCCGTCGTCATCACGGTCGTCGCCACGCAGGTCGGCACGGTGCCGGCGCTCCTGCTCATCGTCACGATCCTCGCTGCCGGCGGCGCGTGGTTCATCCTCTCCCCCGAGGTCGGCCGGGTGCGCATACCGCGCAGCCGTCGCGCGTTCGGGAAGGTGCTCGGCAAGCCCGTCGTGCTGCTCGCCACCGTCATCGGCTTCCTCCTCATCGGCGCCTGCGCCGCGGTCGAGGCGGCCGTCGTCGCGACATTCGGACACGGCGGCCTCGAAGCCGGCCTCGTGCTCGCCGTCTTCTCCGTCGGCAGCCTCGCCGGCGGCCTGGCGTTCGGCCACATCCCCATGGGGCCGTGGGCGATGGCGCGCCGCATGAGCGTCGTCGCGGTCGGACTCGTCGCGGCGGTCTTCGTCGTGGGCGGCATCGGCGCCTCCACGCCGTGGTGGATCGGGGCGTGCCTCGTGATCGCGGGCGTCGGCATCGCGCCGGCGCTGGCCGTCATGTTCGCGATGACCTCGGCATCCGTGAAGTTCAGCGAGACCGCCGAGGCCTACGGATGGATCGGCACCGGACAGCTCATCGGCGCCGCGCTCGGCTCCGCCATCGCCGGGTTCCTCATCGACGGCACCGGCCATGCCGGGGCGTACGCGGCGGCCGCCGCCTTCGCGATCGTCGGGGCGCTGGTCGCGACCGCCTTCGTCCGCGGCTTCCCCGACCTGCGCGGCCGCGACGCGAGCCCCATCCCCGACACCGAGCCGGTCCCCGTCATCACCTGACGCCCCGCCCTGCTCGCGCGTACGAGGGTGCGGCGCCTCGCGCGTGCACGGCCGCTGACACGCGCCCGAACTGCAAGGGATGCTGCGAGACACGCCGCATCCGTGTGCGCGGAGTCGGCGTGTCGCCCGCGGGACCTTGCCGTTCGGTCGGCGCGACCCGGGCGCCGCGGCACCCGCGGCTCAGGCGATCCGGCGGAGGATGTGCAGGAGCGCGAGGGCGTACGCGTCCTCGGGCTGCGGATGCTCGAACACGTGGCGCTCGCCCGCGAACTCGATCTCGACGCGATGGGTGTCGGCCAGCCGCTCCAGGCGGCGGAACGCGCCGCGCAGCAGCTCGCGCAGCTGATCCTCGCGCGGCAGCCACAGCGCGTCGGTCTGCGCGACCGAATCCAGCGCCCACTCCGTCGTCCCGTTGAACGCGAGGATCGCACCCGTCGCGTACTGGCGGGGTTCGATCGTCATCTCACTGACGGTGAACACGTCCGCTTCGAACTCCGGCTCGTCGAGCTGGAAGCGGTCACCGGATGCCGGGCGCCACACGAGCCCCGCATCGCGGAGGGCGACGGCCAACTCGGTCGAGATCATGCCCCCATCCTCCCCCGCCCACGCCGCGGCCGGGCCATCCCGCGACGCCCCGGCCGCGCCGGGCATCGCGGCACGCCGGACCGAACTCCTCCAATCTCGTACGCCCCGGCCGCCTCACCGGCACTTGGGCCCCGGCCCGGCCCCAAGCGGAGGAGTTCGGGACACGCGACCTCGACGCCGAACGGCCCGACTCCCGCGGCGAGGGGCAGGATGGAAGGGTGAGAGACTTCGACCCGACCCCGTACCTCCCCGACGACCTGCTCGAGCGCATCCGCTCGCGCGCCGCGGCGGTGGATGCCGAGAACCGGTTCCCCGACGAGGACCTCGCCGAGCTGAGGGATGCCGGGTATCTCGCGATCCTCGTCCCGACGGCGCTCGGCGGCGCGGGACTGGGTCTCGCCGAAGCGGCGGTGCTGCAGCAGCGACTCGCGAGCGCCGCGCCGGCGACCGCTCTCGCGATCAACATGCACCTCGTGTGGACGGGGGTGGCGAAGGTCATGTCCGACCGTGGCATCGACGACCTGCGGTTCGTGCAGACCGGCGCGGTCGCCGGCGAGGTCTTCGCCTTCGGCATCAGCGAGGCGGGCAACGACCTCGTGCTCTTCGGCAGCGACACCGCCGCCGTCCCCCGACCCGACGGTTCGTACACGTTCACGGGGACGAAGATCTTCACCTCGCTCGGCCCGGTCTGGACCCAGCTGGGACTGCACGGACTCGACACGACCGACCCGGCGAACCCGAAGATGGTCTACGCCTTCGTTCCCCGCACCGACGCCGTCGACACCCGCGACGACTGGGACACCCTCGGCATGCGCGGCACCCAGTCGCGGACGACGGTGCTGAGCGGCGTCGTCGCCCCCGCCGACCGGGTCGTGCGCCGTGTCGACCCGGGCCCGAACCCCGATCCCATCGTGTTCGGCATCTTCAGCGTGTTCGAGGTGCTCCTGGCATCCGTCTATACCGGCGTCGCACGTCGGGCGCTCGATCTGGCCGTCGCCGCCGCCAAGACGCGGAGCTCGAAGAAGACCGGCCGTCCCTACAGCGACGACCCCGACATCCGGTGGCGGATCGCCGAGATGGCGCTCGCCTACGACGGCCTGCTCCCCCAGGTCGCGGCGATCGCGCACGACGTCGACGCGCTCATCGACCACGGCGGACTGTGGTTCCCGAAGCTGTCGGGCCTGAAGCATCGGGCGGTGGTGTCCGCCAAGCAGATCGTCGACGAGGCGATGCTCGTCGCGGGCGGCTCGTCCTACTTCACCCGCAACGAGCTCAGCCGCCTGTACCGCGACGTGCTGGCCGGCATGCTCCACCCGTCCGACCCCGAGTCGGCGCACGCGACCGTCGCCGCGGCCTGGCTCGGTCCGGTCGGCGCCTAGCCTCCCCGACCGCGCCCGCCGCGGCATCCACCCCGCCGCATCCGACCGAACTGCAAGGGATGCTGCGCGACGCGCCGTCGGCGGCGCGCCGGACCCCGCGTGTCGCACCGACGGCCTTGCAGTTCGGGCGCCCGACCCGGCCCGACAGCCCCGCCGACGACGCGGTCAGCGGGTCTCGAGGTCGTATGCCTTGAGCAGTTCGGCGACGGCGAGGTCGCGCTGATCGCCGCCCTCGGCGAACATGTGGGCGACGTGCGTGCGCAGGTGGTTCTCGATCAGGAGCTTGTCGAGCGAGGCCAGCGCCTTCTGGATCGCCCGGGACTGGGCGATGATGTCCATGCAGTACTCCTCGCCCTCGATCATCCGCGCGAGCCCGCGCACCTGTCCTTCGAGGATGCTGGTGCGGTGCAGGGCGCGCTTCTGGATGTCTTCGATCACGCGGCCAGGATACGCCGCGTGCGAGACTACGGGGATGGCGCCCACTCCCACGCAGCTGCTCAGCCCGGCCGATCAGGAGCGCCGGCGAGCTCTGCGGGTGATGAAGGGCGTCGCGCTGGGCGCGCTCGTGCTGATGGCGGTCGTGTTCGTCGTCGCCTTCATCCTCCAGGAACGTTATCCCTGGCTGGAATACGTCCGCGCGGCGGCGGAGGGCGGCATGGTCGGCGCCCTGGCGGACTGGTTCGCGGTGACGGCGCTGTTCCGCCACCCGCTCGGCATCCCCATTCCGCACACCGCGATCATCCCGCGGCGCAAGGACGAGATCGGCCGCACCCTCGGAGAGTTCGTCGAGACCAACTTCCTCGAGGCCGAGGTCGTGCGATCGAAGCTCGAGTCGACCCCCATCGCCCGCACCGCCGGCACGTGGCTGAGCGAGCCCGCCCACGCCGAGACGGTGGCGGGCGAGGCGTCGGCGGTGGCCTCCGGCATCCTGCGCGCCCTCAGCGACGACGAGGTGCAGGACCTCATCAGCGACCTGGCGCGCGAGCACCTGCTGAGCCCCGAATGGGGTCCGACCGTCGGCGCGTGGCTCGGGCGGGTCGTCGCGGCCGACGCGCATCGCGGCGCCGTCGACCTCGGCGTCGACAGCATCGCGACGTGGCTGCGGGCGAACCACGAGGCCTTCAGCGGGCTCGTCTCCCGGCGCCTCCCCTCGTGGGTGCCGTCGGTGGCCATGCGCCTCGTCGACGACACCGTCTACAACGAGGCGGTCAAGTTCGTCGCGGCCATCCAGGCCGACCCCGATCACCCGGCGCGGCGCGCCGTCGACGGCTACCTGACCCGTCTCGCCGAGAACCTGCAGAGCGATCCGACGACCATCGCACGCCTCGAAGACGCGAAGACCGCGGTGTTCGACAGCCCGCGCGTGCGCGAGCTCGCCGCCGACGCGTGGAACACCGCGAAGACGGGACTGCTCGCGGCGCTGGCCGACCCCGAGAGCGGTCTGCGCCGGCGCGTGACGGCGGCGCTGGTCGAGATCGGCGAGCGTCTGGCCACGGATGCCGCGCTGCAGCACCGTGTCGACGACCGGATCGCGGACGCGGCCGTCTTCGTCGTCGACCGCTACCGCCACGACATCGCCTCGATCATCACCGACACCGTCGAGAAGTGGGATCCGGCCGAAACGACCGAGAAGATCGAGCTGATGGTCGGCCGCGACCTGCAGTACATCCGTCTCAACGGCACGATCGTCGGCGCCCTGGCCGGCCTCGCGATCTTCGCGGTCGCCCACGCGCTGCTCGGCTGAGCACCCCTTTTTGACGGCGCCGACGTCGGCGGTGCCATCTGGATGCGGGCACCCGGCGCGCAGTAGCCTGACGGCATGGACGATCCGGCCGACGATCTTCTCTTCACCTACGGCACCCTGCAGTACGCCGAGGTGCAGCTGGACACGTTCGGACGCCTCATCGCCGGCGAGCCCGACGTGCTCCCGGGCTACACGATCGACTACGTCGAGATCGAGGACCAGCGCGTGGTCGACCTCTCCGGAGCCTCCGTGCATCCCGTGCTCCGCGAGACGGGCAACACCGTCGACAAGGTCGTCGGACGGGTGCTGCACCTCACGGCCGACGAGATCGACGCCGCCGACGAGTACGAGGTGTCGCTGTACCGCCGCGTCCGGGTGAGGCTCGGCAGCGGCCGGACCGCGTGGGTGTACGTCGGCTGATGGCGCTCTCCCACGATCCGCTCTGGCCGCGCGCGGGCGACTGGCCCACGATCGGCGACCTCGCCGCCGGTGATCGCCTCGACGCCGCACTGCTCGGCGCCCCCGCCTTCCGCACCTCGCTGTCGCCCACCGGGGCGCACGCGACGCCCGCGGCCGTGCGCGACGCGCTCCGCCGCTTCAGCCCGACGCTCATGGGTCCCCCGCCCGTCGACCTCGCCGACGCGCTCCGGCTCGCCGACGCGGGCGACGTCGCCGAGCCCGACGGTCCCGACGGAGAGGCGCTGCTGCGTGCGCGCGTCGGCGAGCTGCGGGGGCGCAGCGAGCTGGTGATCGCGATCGGCGGCGACAACTCGATCACCTACGCGGCGGCCCAGGGCGCGGATGCCGCCGGTCTCATCACCCTCGACGCCCATTTCGACCTGCGCGACGGCGTGTCCAACGGCTCTCCCGTGCGGCGGCTGGTCGACGGCGGGCTCGATCCGCGCCGCGTCGTCCAGGTCGGCATCGCCGACTTCGCCAACTCCGCCGCCTACGCCCGGCGCGCCGCCGACCTCGGCATCCGGGTGATCACCCTCGACGAGGTGCGGCGCCGCGGGATCGACGACGTGGTGACGGAGGCGCGCGAGATCGCGGGACGCGGGGGCGGCGGCATCCACCTCGATGTCGACGTCGACGTGTGCGACCGCGCGGTGGCGCCCGGGTGCCCGGCCTCCGTGCCCGGCGGGCTGCAGGCGTGGGAGCTGCGGGCGCTCGTGCGCGGCATCGCCGCCGCCCCCGCGGTGCGCAGCGCCGATATCGTCGAAGTGGATGCCACGGCCGATGCCCCCGACGGGCGTACGGTGCGGCTGGCCGCCCTGTGCGTGCTGGAACTGCTGACGGGCCTCCACACACGAAAGGTGTCCGCATGACGACGCTCGTCCTCGTCCGCCACGCGAAGAGCGACTGGGGAGATCCCGGCCTCGACGACCACGACCGCCCCCTCAACGCCCGCGGCCTGCGCGATGCGCCCGCCCTGGCGGCGCGGCTGGCCGGCACCGGCATCCGGCTCGAGGCCATCCTGTCGTCGACGGCGCTGCGTGCCCGCACGACGGCATCCTTCTTCGCCGAGGCGTTCGGCCTCGACGCGGAGCTGGACGGCGACCTGTACGGGGCTGCGGCGGCCACGCTCCTGCGGGCGGCCGCCGACCGCGGCGTTCCGGCCGTCATGGTCGTCGCGCACGACCCGGGGATGACCGCGCTCGCGGAGCGGCTCTCCGGCGGCGGGATCGGTCATATGCCGACCTGTGCCGTCGCGACGTTCGTGTGGGCCACCGACGACTGGGATGTCGCGACGGCGACGGATCCGGAGCAGTGGAGCTTCGACAGCCCCTGACGCGACGGGGCGCAGGGCGTTTCGACTCGCGGCGCAGCCGCTCGCTCAACGACCGGGGGCGAGACGGGGCGCAGGGCTTTTCGACTCGCGGCGGCGCCGCTCGCTCAACGACCGGGAGGCGGACGGGGCGCGGGGCGTTCGACTCGCGGCGGCGAACGACCGGGAGCGGGCGAGGATGGGACCCGGACGTTGAGCGAGGCGCGCAGCGCCGAGTCGAAACGCCTAAACGATCAGCTCCCCGCCGCGGTAGACGGCGCGCACGAGCGGCACCCCCGGGCGGTACGCGAGGTGGGTCCGGGTCGGCGCGTCCAGCATCACCAGGTCGGCCCGCGTCCCGAGGGCCAGGGTGCCGACGTCATCGCGGTCGAGGGCCCGGGCACCGCCCGCCGTCGCCGCCCATACGGCCTCGGCGACCGTCATCCCCATCTCGCGCACGGCCAGCGCGATCATGAGCGGCATCGAGCTCGTGAAGCTCGTGCCCGGGTTGCAGTCGCTCGCGAGCGCGACCGTGACTCCCGCATCGATGAGCCGGCGCGCATCGGGGTACGGATGCCGGGTCGAGAACTCCACACCGGGCAGCAGGGTCGTGACGACCCCGGCCTCGGCCAGCCGGGCGACGTCGTCGGGGTGCAGGTAGGTCGCGTGGTCGAGCGAGAACACACCCAGCTCGGCCGCGATCCGCGCCCCCGGACCGTGTCCGAGCTGGTTGCCGTGCAGCCGGGTGCCGAGACCCGCGGCCGCGCCGCCCCGCAGGATGCGGCGGGTCTCCTCCGCGGTGAACGCGCCGCGCTCGCAGAACACGTCGATCCACCGGACGTACGGGCGTACCGCGGCGAGCATCGGTCCGCAGACGAGGTCGACGTACGCCGCGCGGTCATCGACGAACTCGGCCGGCACGACATGAGCCCCGAGAAAGGTGACCTCGTCCGTCACCTCCCGGGCCAGGCGGGCGAGCCGCGCCTCGCCCTCCACCGTGAGGTCGTAGCCCGTCTTCACCTCGAACGTGGTCGTCCCCTGCGCGTGCAGCTCCGCCGCGAGGCCGGCCAGTCGCGCCCGCAGCTCGTCGTCGGATGCCGCGCGGGTCGCCGCCACCGTCCGTCGTATGCCGCCCGCGGCATAAGGTTGTCCGGCCATCCGCGCCTCGAACTCGTCCGCCCGGTCGCCGGCGAACACGAGGTGCGTGTGGCTGTCGACGAAGCCCGGGAGGATTGCGCGGCCGCCGGCATCCACGACCTCGACCTCCGGCGTCGCCCCTGTCTGCGGCCCATCGAGACGCGGCTCTTCGGTGCCGCGGCCGACCCAGGCGACGCGCCCGTCGACGACGGCGAGGGCGGCGCCGCGGATCAGTCCCGTGGGGTCGCGGGGGTCGTCGCCGAGCCCGGTGACGTTCGTCGTCAGCTCGCCGATGCCGGTGATCAGCAGCGTGCTCACGGGGCGACATCCCCGAGCATCGGAACGATCAGCCCCCGCTCGCGGGCGACCTCCCGCGCCCGGTCGTAGCCGGCGTCGACGTGGCGCATGACACCGGTGCCGGGATCGTTCGTCAGCACCCGCGCGAGCTTCTCCGCCGCCAGGGCGGTGCCGTCGGCGACCGTGACCTGGCCGGCGTGGATCGAGCGGCCGATGCCGACACCGCCGCCGTGGTGGATCGACACCCAGGACGCCCCCGACGCCGTGTTCAGCAGCGCGTTCAGCAGCGGCCAGTCGGCGATCGCGTCGGAGCCGTCGGCCATCGCCTCCGTCTCGCGGTACGGGGAGGCCACCGAGCCGGCGTCGAGATGATCGCGGCCGATCACGATCGGGCCGGCGAGCTCCCCCGAGGCGACCATCTCGTTGAACCTCAGTCCGGCGAGGTGGCGCTCCTGGTAGCCGAGCCAGCAGATCCGGGCGGGAAGCCCCTCGAAGTGCACGGTCTGGCCCGCCTTGTCCAGCCAGCGGCGCAGCGCCGCGTCCTGCGGGAACAGCTCGGCGACCGCGCGATCGGTCTTGGCGATGTCTTCCGGATCGCCCGACAGCGCCACCCAGCGGAACGGTCCCCGCCCCTCCGCGAACAGCGGGCGGATGTAGGCGGGCACGAAACCGGGGAAGGCGAAGGCCCG
Organism: Microbacterium sp. MPR-TSA4; assembly: GCF_058792815.1. Lineage (NCBI taxonomy): Bacteria > Bacillati > Actinomycetota > Actinomycetes > Micrococcales > Microbacteriaceae > Microbacterium > Microbacterium sp. MPR-TSA4. The sequence continues at coordinate 25,849 of NZ_JBXAFF010000019.1, read as the reverse complement.
GTCGTAGCCGCCCAGCTCGGCCTCCCGGCGGATCGAGTTGCCGTAGTCGAACACGGCGGCCCCGGCATCCTGGAACCCGACCATCGCCGCCACCTGCGCAGCCATCGCGGCGCGGGCGCGCACGGTGAAGCCCTCGGGGTCGGATGCCGCGGCGTCCTTCCAGGCGGCCACGCTCACCCCGATCGGCAGGTAGGCGAGCGGGTCGTGGGCGCTGGTCTGGTCGGTGACGATGTCGATCGGCGCGCCGCCCGCGTGGCGGCGTCGCAGGAGCTCCGGGAAGACTTCGGCGGCGTTGCCGACGAGACCGACCGAGAGCGCCTGCCCCGCCGTGCGGGCCGCGACGACGCGCGCCAGGGCCGCGTCGAGGTCGTCGGTGTACTCGTCGAGGTAGCCGTGTGCGACTCGGCGCTCCAGCCGCGACGCATCGACGTCGACGATCAGCACCGCTCCCCCGTTGAGGGTCACCGCGAGGGGCTGCGCCCCGCCCATGCCGCCGGCACCGCCCGTGAGGGTCAGGGTGCCGGCGAGGGAGTCGCGCCCCAGCGAGCGGGCCACCGCGGCGAACGTCTCGTACGTGCCCTGCAGGATTCCCTGGGTGCCGATGTAGATCCACGATCCGGCGGTCATCTGCCCGTACATCGTGAGCCCGAGCTCCTCGAGCCGGCGGAACTCGGGCCACGTCGCCCAGTCGCCGACGAGGTTCGAGTTCGCGATGAGCACGCGCGGTGCCCACTCGTGCGTGCGGAAGACGCCGACCGGCTTCCCCGACTGCACGAGCAGCGTCTCGTCGGGCTCCAGCTCGTCGAGGGTGCGGACGATCGCGTCGTAGGCCTCCCACGACCGGGCGGCGCGCCCCGTACCGCCGTAGACGACCAGGTCCTCCGGATGCTCCGCGACCTCGGGGTCGAGGTTGTTCATGAGCATCCGCTTCGCGGCCTCCGCTCCCCAGCTCTTCGCCGTGCGCTGCGCTCCGCGCGGGGCGCGGATCGGGCCGCGCGGTGAGACGGCCGCGCCGGTCTCCGCGGCGGCGGAGTCGGGGGTCTCGGCATGGGATGTCATCGTGGATCTCCTTCGATCAGGCCGGGTGGGCGGAAGTGGCGAACGCGGCCGCGGCGACCTCGCCGGAGAGCACGAGTGCCGTCGCGGTCTCGAGGTCGGGGCTGACGAACCGGTCGGGTCCGGGGCCGGCGACACCCGCCGCGCGCACCCGGTCGCGCACCGCGGCGGTCGCCGGCCCCGGGCGCAGCGGGGCGCGCAGGTCGAGGGCGCGGCATCCGGTGACGAGCTCGATCGCGAGCACCCGAGCGAGCCCGTCGATTCCCCGTCGGAGCTTGCGGGCCGCCGACCACCCCATCGACACGTGGTCCTCCTGCATCGCCGACGAGGGGATCGAGTCGACGGATGCCGGGACGGCCAGGCGCTTGAGCTCCGAGACGATGCCCGCCGCGGCGTACTGGGCGATCATGAGGCCGGAGTCGACGCCCACCTCGTCGGCGAGGAACGGGGGCAGGCCGTGGCTGCGCGTGCGGTCGAGAGCGCGGTCGGTGCGCCGCTCGGCGATGGAGGCGAGGTCGGCGACGGCGATCGCGAGGAAGTCGAGCACGTACGCCACCGGCGCACCGTGGAAGTTCCCGTTCGACTCGACGCGGCCGTCGGACGTGACGACGGGGTTGTCGATCGCCGAGGCGAGCTCGCGGGCGGCGATCGCCCGCGCGTGCTCGACGGTGTCGCGGGCCGCACCGTGCACCTGGGGTGAGCACCGGAGGGAGTAGGCGTCCTGCACCCGGGTGCAGACGGCGGGGTCGCGGTGGCTCGCGACGATCGGCGAGTCGGCGAGGAGCGCGCGGAGATTGGCGGCGGAGGCCGCCTGCCCGTGCTGCGGACGCAACGCCATGAGGTCGGCGGCGAAGACGGCGTCGGTGCCGAGCTGGCTCTCGATCGAGATCGCCGCGGTCACATCGGCCACCGCGAGCAGGTTGTCGAGATCGGCGAGCGCGAGCGCGAGCATCCCCAGCATCCCGTCGGTGCCGTTGATGAGCGCGAGTCCTTCCTTCTCCTCGAGCACGAGCGGGGCGACGCCCGCGGCGTCCAGGGCGTCGGATGCCGGGACGAGGACGCCCGCGGCATCGCGCACCTCGCCTTCGCCCAGGGCGGCGAGGGCGATGTGCGACAGCGGGGCGAGGTCGCCGGAGCAGCCGAGCGAGCCGTACTCGCGCACCACGGGGGCGATGCCGGCGTTCAGCATCGCGACGTAGGTGTCCACGACGACCTCGCGCACGCCGGTGTGTCCGGTCGCGAGGGTCTGCAGCCGCAGGAGTTGCAACGCGCGGACGACCTCGCGCTCGACCTCGGCGCCGGTGCCGGCGGCGTGGGAGCGGATGAGGCCGGCCTGCAGCTGACGACGCCGCTCGGGGGCGATGAACGTCGTGGCCAGCGCGCCGAACCCGGTCGAGATGCCGTAGTGCGGCTCGGGGTCGCCCGCCAGCCGCTCGACGAGCCGGCGCGCGTCGCGGATGCGCGCGGCGGCGGCGGGTGCGAGCTCGACCCGTGCGCCGTGGCGCGCCACCGCGCCCCCCCCGGCGACCACCTCGGACACCTGCAGGGGGCGCTCTCCGACGACGACGGAGCCCGCCTCGGCCGGGCCGTCGTGGGGGCGGAGGGGCAGGGCGGTCGCGTCGGGCGGTGTCGTCATGCCCCGATTCCATCGCGGCGACGGCGCGCCGAACAGGGGCTGTGGCAATCTGTGTCTGTGATCCCAGACACATCGGTGAGCGCGCCGCAGGTGCCGGCCGCCGATCAGACGTTGCGCATCCTGTCGTACCTCGGGCGCCAGCGCGGACCGGTGGCGGCGCGGACGATCGCCGAGACGCTCGGCATCGCACGCTCGAGCGTCTACCACCTGCTCGCGGCGATGGCCGAGCACGGCTTCGTCGTGCACCTTCCCGACGAGCGGCGCTGGGGCCTGGGCACGGCCGCGTTCGAGCTCGCCGGCGGCTACGCGCGCCAGCAGCCGCTCGCCCGGCTCGGCCGTCCGCTGGTCGCCGCCCTGGCCGACCGCTGGGGCGAGAGCGCCCATCTCGCCGTCATGACGGGACGCGACGTGCTGTACATCGTGGAGGAGCGCGCGCCGCGACGGCCGGCGCTCATCACCGATGTCGGGGTGCGTCTTCCGGCCCACCTGACCGCGACGGGACGCGCGATGCTCGCCGCTCTCCCCCGCGAGCAGGTGCGAGCCCTCTACCCGGATGCCGCGGCTTTCGCCGACCGCACCGGGCGCGGCCCGCGCCGGCCCGGCGAGCTGCGCGACGTGCTGCGGCGGACGCGCCGGCAGGGGTTCGCCGACGAGGACGGCGAGGTGACGCTCGGCTTCCGCTCCGTGGCGGTCGCCGTGCACGATCACGCCGAGTGGCCCGTCGCCGCGATCGCGATCACGTGGCCCGCCGATTCGGCACACGACGCGGCATCCCTCGCTCCCGCCGTGGCCGTCGCGGCGGGCGAGCTGCGGCGCCGCCTCTACGGCTGAGCGCGGCGCGGGGGATCGCGGCGCGGGCCTCAGCGCACGACGAGGCGCGGCTCGACCAGCACGTGCGCGCGGCCCGGCTCGGCGTCGCGCGGGTCGATCGAGGACGCGCCGCCCAGGAGCAGGTCGAGCGCACCGACCGCGACCTCTTCGGGCAGCTGCTCGACGCTCGACAGCCCGAGGGCCTCGACCGCGGGGGTGTTGTCGAAGCCGATGATCGGCAGCCGCGGGCGCCCGGCGGCGACGGCGGCCAGGTGCGCGCCGACGGCGAGCGAGTCGCTGACGCAGACGAGCGCGTCGATGTCGTCGCGGGCGACGACCGGGGCGGCGATGTCGCGCGCCCGCGCGACGTTCTCCTCGCTGGTCAGGCGTACGGGCGCCCAGGTGCTGCCCGCGTCGGCGGCGGCGAGGGCGCGGCGCCAGCCGCTCTCGCGATCGTCGCCCGTCGCCGACCCGGCCGGCCAGCCGAAGAACGCGACCCGCGCCCCCGCCGTCGCGAGGGCGTGCGTCGTGGCCTGGGCGGTGCCCGCGGCCCCGTCGACGTCCACCCAGTGATGCGTCGGCGCGCCGACGTCGTCGCGCCCCCAGGGCCTGCCGAAGGAGACGAACGGCACGCCGCGGGCGAGGAGCCACTCGGCGCGCGGATCGCCGGGGAAGGTGCCCGTGATCACGACCGCGTCGATCTCGCCACCCTCCCGCAGATCGCCCATGCGGCGGATCTCCTCGTCGGGCGTCCGGGCGGCGTAGAGCATGACGCGGAGCCCGCGCTCGCCCGCCTGCTCGGTGAGCGCGTGCACGAAGCGGTCGAGCACCACGCCGGAGATGCCGCCCGCGTAGGGGTCGAGGTGGATGCCGATCGTCGAACTGCGTCGGGTGCGCAGCCGGCGCGCCGAGGCGTGGGGCGCGTAGTTCAGTCGCGAGATGGCATCCGTGACGCGCGCCCGCGTCTCCTCCCGCACGATCTGGGGCGAGTTGATGACGTTGCTGACGGTCTGTCGCGAGACGCCGGCGGCGCGCGCGACGTCCTCGATCGTCGCCGATCTGTTCACGCGGACCTCCCTTGACGCTCTCGGCATCCTCGTCTATCTTTTCAAGCATCCCACAATTTGAACGATCAAATGATCGATCCAACGGCGGACCGTTTCGACGTTCCGACACCGGGATGGCACCATGAGGCCGCGCCCGAAGGCGCAGGCCACGCGATCGAAGGAGATGCGATGAAGCGACAGACAGCACGGACGCTGCTCGCGGCGGGAGGCCTGGCCGTTGCCACGAGCCTGCTGCTGACCGGCTGCGGCCAGGGATTCAGCGGCTCGGGATCGGCCGGCTCAGCGAGCGCGGGCGACCTGACCTCGTCCGACAAGCCCTTGACCATCATGATCGGCTCGTCCGGCGACGCCGAGACCACGGCGGTGCAGGATGCCGTGGCCGCCTGGTCGTCGTCGTCCGGCGTGTCCGCGTCGGTGGTGGCCGCCACCGACCTCGCCCAGCAGCTGTCCCAGGGCTTCGCCGCCGGCTCGCCGCCGGACCTCTTCTACCTCAGCACCGACCAGCTCGCGGGCTTCGCGAGCAACGGGTCGCTCAAGGCCTACGGCGACCAGCTGAGCAACAAGGGCGACTTCTACCCGTCGCTCGTGAAGAACTTCACCGTCGACGACACGTTCTACTGCGCCCCCAAGGACTTCTCCACGCTGCAGCTCGTCATCAACGAGAACCTGTGGACGCAGGCGGGACTGACCGACGCCGACATCCCGACCACGTGGGACCAGCTCGCAGAGGTCGCCGCGAAGCTCACGAACGGCACCACGAAGGGACTCGTCTTCGGCGGCGAGTACGCCCGCCTCGGCGCCTTCATGGCCCAGGCCGGCGGACGGCTCGTCTCGGAGGACGGCACGACCGCCGAGGCGAACAGCGACGCCAACGTGGCCGCGCTCACCTACGTGCAGCAGCACCTGCAGGACGGCACCTTCGCGTACGCCTCCGACGTGGGCGCCGGCTGGGGCGGTGAGGCGTTCGGCAAGCAGCTGGGCGCCATGACGATCGAGGGCAACTGGATCACCGGTGCCCTCGGCGACTACCCCGACGTGAAGGCCAAGGTCGTGGAGCTGCCCGCCGGCAGCGCCGGCAAGGGCACCCTGCAGTTCACCAACTGCTGGGGCATGGCCGCCGACAGCCCCAACCAGAAGGCCGCGCTCGACCTCGTCGAGTACCTGACGAGCGCCGAGCAGCAGCTCGCGTTCTCGAAGGCGTTCGGCCCGATGCCGTCGGTGCAGTCCGCCGCCGAGACCTGGAAGAGCGATAACCCCTCGCTCGTCGCGTTCCTCGAGGGCGCCGACTATGCGCAGGGCGTTCCCACCAACAAGGGCGCTGCCGACGTCATCAAGGACTTCAACGCGCAGCTCGAGTCGCTGAAGACGGGCGACCCGAAGAAGATCCTCGACTCGGTGCAGTCCAACCTCGAGGCCGTCGTCGGCTGATCATGTCCGCCGCTCCCGTCGCTCCGGCGCGGGCTGGCTGTTCGTGTCGCCCGTCATCCTGATCCTCGGCGTCTTCCTGCTCGTCCCCGTGCTGATGGCGCTCTGGGTCAGCTTCTCGGACTGGTCGGGGCGCGGCAGCCCCCTCTCCCCCTCCGTCGGCTTCGTCGGCCTGGACAACTACGCCGCCATCACCACCGGCGGCGGGCTCGCCGAACGCGACTTCGGCACGGCGCTGCGCAACAACGCGTGGTACGTGCTGCTCGTCGTCCCGCTCCAGACCGTGCTGTCGCTCTTCCTGGCCGTTCTGGTCAGCCGCCGGATCCTGCGCGGTCGCGGCTTCTTCCGCACCGCATTCTACTTCCCGTCGGTGACGAGCTCGGTCGCCATCACCGTGCTGTGGCTGTTCCTCTTCTCCTTCGCGGGTCCCGTCAACCAGATCCTGTCGGCGATCGGGCTCGCCGCCCCCAACTGGTTCAACGACCCGCGCGGCATCGTCCACGTCGCCCTCGGCGCGCTGGGCGTGTCGGACGGACCCGACGCGCTCACCGGCAGCGGCCTCCTCGGCGTCTCGTGGTGGGACTGGCTGTCCGGCCCGTCCGTCGCGATGTCCGCGTTCGTCCTCATGGCGGTGTTCACGACCAGCGGCACCTTCATGCTGCTGTTCATCGCGGCGCTGCAGAACATCGGATTCGAGCTCACCGAGGCCGGCATGATGGACGGCGCGAACGGCTGGCAGCGCTTCTGGCACATCACGCTCCCGCAGCTGCGCCCGACGCTGTTCACCGTGATCACGCTGGGCCTGATCGGATGCTGGCAGGTGTTCGATCAGATCTACACCGGAACCCAGGGCGGCCCCGCCAAGACGACCGTGACGCCCGCCTACCTCTCGTACACCTCGGCCTTCCAGAACCAGGACTGGGGCGTGGGCGCCGCGATCGCGTTCATCCTCTTCCTGATCATCATCGCCTTCACGCTCCTCCAGCGCTGGGTGCTGCGGGACCGGCCCGTCTCGAAGCGGCGCATCCGCGCCTACCAGTCGCGCGCAGCCTCGGCATCCGGTGCAGCCTCGGCATCCGGCGCGGTCTCATCCTCATCCTCGAAGGAGGCCCGATCATGACCACCACGCTGACCACCGTGGAGGTGCAGGCCGCGGCATCCGCACCCCCGCCGCGCCGACGCCGACGGCTGACGCCGCGCAGCGTGACGGGACAGGTGCTGCTCTACGGCATGCTCGCCGCGCTGGCGATCGTGTACGTCTACCCGTTCCTCGTGCAGGTCGCCACCTCGTTCAAGACCGAGCCGGATGCCGCGGCGGACCCGATCTCGCTCATCCCCGCCACCTTCTCGACGGCGGCGTACGAGCGGCTGTTCCTGCACAGCGACTTCCCGCTCTGGTTCGCGAACTCGGCCGTGGTCACCGTCTGCGTGACGGTCGGGCGCGTGTTCTTCGTCTCGCTGGCGGGCTACGCACTGGCCCGCCTGCGCTTCCGGGGACGCGGGGTCGTGTTCGCGCTCGTCGTGGCCGTGATGGCGGTGCCGACGGTCGTGCTCCTCATCCCCAAGTTCCTCGTGCTCAACCAGCTCGGCCTCTACGACTCGTACGCGGGCATGATCCTGCCGCTGCTCGTCGACGCGGCAGGCGTGTTCATCATGAAGAACTTCTTCGAGTCGATCCCCGACTCGGTCGAGGAGCAGGCGCGCATCGACGGCGCCGGCACCTTCCGCGTGTTCTGGTCGATCGTGCTCCCGATGGCACGACCCGCCCTGATCACGATCGTGATCCTGTCGTTCCAGGGATCGTGGAACGAGCTGAGCCACTTCATCGTGTCGACCCAGTCGCCTGAGCTGACCACGCTGACCAAGGGCGTCGCCTCGCTCGCGTCGGGCCAGCTCAGTCAGGGCACGCAGTACCCCCTCAAACTCGCGGCCGCGGCGATCATGACGATCCCCGTCGCCGTGATCTTCTTCCTCTTCCAGAAGAAGATCATGAACACCAGCGAAGGAGCAGTGAAGGGATGACGGCCGGCTTGCAGCCATTCCTCTCCGACCGGATCGTGGCGCTGACGGCGCCCACGCAGGCCTGGTCGGGCCGTGACGGCGACATGGGATCCGCCGTCATCGACGGGATCTACCACGGCGACACGCGTTTCGTCCGGACGCTCCGCGTCGACTACGCCGCCGCGGACGGGACCTATCTCGCCCCGGAGCACGTCGCGACCGACATCGTCGGTGCCGGGCAGGTCCGCATCGACGCGCTCCTCCGCGGCGTCGACGACCCCAGCCCCGACCCGAAGGTGCGCCTCGTGCGCGAGCGCCGGGTGGCCGACGGCACGATGTCCGAGACGCTGACCGTGCGCACCCACCTCGAGAAGCCCGTGCGCGTCCGCCTGCGCGTGCGCATCGGTATCGACATCGGCGCGCTGCAGGAGGTCAAGGCGGGCACGCCGACGGGCGATCCCGGCGACCCCACCGTCACCGAGGCCGGTGTCACCGCCCGGCGGGGCGGAGCGACGCTCGAGATCGACGCTCCGGAGGCGGCGATCGACCTCGCCGACGGCGGAGAGATCACGCTGGTCTGGGACCTCGACGGCGATGGACGCGACGCGGCGAGCGTGTCGTGGACCGCGCGCCTCGACGACCGCTCGCTCGTGGTCCGCGGCGCCCGGACTCCCGCGCCGTGGCCGCGTCCGATCGCCCCCGCGGGAGCCGACCCCCGGCTCCAGCGCTGGCTCGACCGCGCTCTCGACGATCTCCGTGCCCTCCGCCTCGCGCTCCCCGACGCCCCCGACGACGAGTTCTTCGCGGCCGGCGCACCCTGGTTCTTCACCCTGTTCGGCCGGGACTCGCTGTGGGCGGCGCGCCTCATGCTGCCCGTGGATGCGACCGTCGCGGCCTCCACGCTGCGCGTCCTGGCGCGACTGCAGGGCACGCGGGACGACCCCGCCACCGCGCAGCAGCCCGGGAAGATCATGCACGAGCTGCGCGCGTCCACGCTGTCGATGCCCGGGGAGGGCATCGTGCTGCCGCCGCTGTACTACGGCACCGTCGACGCGACGGCGCTCTGGGTCACCCTCCTGGCCGATGCGGCCGCGCAGCTGCCGGCCGCCGAGGTCGAGAGCCTGCTGCCCGCCCTGGAGAGCGCGCTCGGCTGGATCGTCGCGTCCGCGGAGCGATCGGGCTTCCTCGAATACGTCGACGAGACGGGCCACGGACTGTCGAACCAGGGCTGGAAGGATTCCGGCGACTCCATCCAGTGGCAGGACGGCACGCTCGCGAACGGCCCGATCGCGCTGTGCGAGGTGCAGGGCTACGCCTACGAGGCGGCGCTCGGCGGGGCCGCACTCCTCGACCGGTTCGGGCGTCCGGGCGGCGGGGAGCTGCGGGACTGGGCCGCGGGGCTCAAGCGCCGCTTCGCCGCGCGCTTCTGGGTGACCACGCCGTCCGGACGCTTCCCCGCGATCGCCCTCGACCGCGACGGCCGACCGGTCGACACACTGACCTCGAACATCGGCCACCTCCTCGGCACCGGCATCCTCCACCCCGACGAGGAGAAGGCCGTCGCCGACCTGCTCGTCGACCCGCGGATGTCGTCCGGTTTCGGCATCCGCACGCTGTCGACCGATGCCGGCGGCTACTGGCCGCTCAGCTATCACGGCGGAAGCGTGTGGATCCACGACACGGCGATCGTCGCGCGCGGCATGGCGCGCGCGGGTCTGCACGGCCACGCGCGCCGGGTCGTGGCCGAGATGCTCGCCGGCGCGGAGGCCTTCTCCTACCGCGTGCCCGAGCTGTATGCCGGCGACGGGGCGGACGAGGTGTCGGCGCCCGCACCGTACCCCGCCGCGTGCCGCCCGCAGGCGTGGACGGCGGCGGCGGCCGTCACGGCGTGGGAGGTGCTCCGCGCGGACTGAGCGCGCTCAGTCGACGGCGCTGACCGTGCCTCCGGTGAGGCGGACGAGCTCGTCGAAAGTCAGGGGGAAGACGGTGTGGGGCGTTCCGCCCGCGGCCCAGATCTCGTCGAAGGCGGCGAGCGCCTCGTCGACGACGGTGGGCAGCGGCGCGGGGTGGCCGGTCGGAGCGACGCCGCCGATGGCCTGCCCCGTGGCCGCGCGCACCTGCTCCGGCGTCGCTCGCACGATGCTCCGGCGCCCGAGGCGCGCCGCGAGCGCCGCCGTGTCGACGCGGTGGGCGCCGCTGGTCATCACCAGGAGCGGCTCGCCGTCCGACCAGAACACCAAGCTGTTGGCGATGGCTCCGACCTCGATGCCGAGGGCGGCGGCGGCGAGCGCGGCGGTGGACGCGGCATCCGGGAGCGTGATGATCTCGCCCGAGACGCCGGCGGCGCGGAGGGCGTCGTGGACGATGCGGCTGCGCGGTGAGAGGTTCTCCGTCATGGCACGAGCGTAGCGGCGGCGGGCCGGGGGGGGGGGGGGGGG
>NZ_JBXAFF010000019.1:0-15406 GCF_058792815.1 Microbacterium sp. MPR-TSA4 | reverse complement strand
CGCCGGCACGCCGGTCCACCGCCGCCCGCCGCCGTCGGCCGGGCGTGACGATCGTCGGAGTTCTGCGCGGCCGGTCGCGCGGCGGCGAGCGACGGACCGCCGCTCGCCCGGCTTCTCCGACGATCGTCACCGTCGCGATCACCCGCGCACCGTCGCCCGCCTCATCCGTGCCGGCGCGCGGCGCGCGTCGAGCCGTGGAGCCCCCGCACTGCCGCCAGCACGCGGTCGCGGTGCCAGAAGATGTCCTCGGCGATCGGCCGGTAGGTGACGTACCCGAGGGCCGCGGCGGCCTGATCCCGGCGGCGGTCCTCCTTCTGCTGCGCCCAGCTCGCGTGGTGCGCCTCGCTGTCGCACTCGACGATCAGCCAGCCGTCGACGAGCAGATCGACCCGCCCGACGCCGGCGATCTGAACCTGGCATTCGACGCGGCATCCCATCTTGCGCAGCAGGATGCGCACGATGCTCTCGCTGCCCGCCTCCGCCGATCGGTCGAGAAACGCCCGGAGCGCGCGGTAGCGACGGGGCAGCATCCGGAAGATCTCGGCCAGGTCGTCCTCGTCGATGAGACGGCGATGAAGCGCCGAATCCAGCGAGGCGATCGTCTCCATCGGTCCCTGGCACCGCGCTGCCGCCGCCAGGGCCTCCACGAGAGGCGCATTCGCCGTGCGCCGCAGACCGTCGCCCGACCAGTGGACGCGCGCATCCGGGTGCACCGGCCGACGCCGTCCCCGCCGCGGATGCACGCGGACGTGCAGCCCGCCTGTGGCGAGCACGAAGACCCCGCGGCGGGCGAGCTCGGACAGGCAGGTCAGCTGACCGCCGACCTCGGCGGCGGCACGCGTCTGCGCGTCGACCTCTCCGGGCAGGTACGCGTCCCTCCGGGCGCGGCAGAGCGACCCCGCGGCGACGGCCTGCTCGATCCGGCGCCACGTCCACCCCTCCGCGTACAGCTCGGCCCGCGACACCACGGGCCACGACACGGGACCCGCGCCCGCGTTCGCCTCTTCTTCCATCCGCCGATCGTGGCGGCTCGCCGTCGTGGGGTGGACCGCGGGCGGCGGAGCCCGTGGAGAGCCCGACTCAGGGCCGCTGGGGAGGAGCCCTCGACGTCGCGGGTCGGATCGTCCGCCCGTCCGCCCGTGACGAACGCCGGATTTTCGGACCGCGAGCCCGGCTGCCACGCTCTGGCGCGGCCCGTCGCCGCGCGGATCCGACGTACGTCACGGCGCGGGCCGCGCCCTCCGGCACGCGGCCGCGGCGGCCCGCAACGGCGCGGCTCGGCTCGACTCGGGGCACAATGGGAGACGGATGCCGTAACGCCGCGGCATCCGCAGAGCACAGCCCACAAGGCCAGCCGAAAGAGGATGCGATGACGCACACCCTGCCCCTGCCCGACTTCTCCCACGAGCGCGTGGAGGTGACGACGGGCCCGCGCAGCGGTCTGGTCATCACCGTCGCGCTGCACTCCTCGGTCCTCGGTTCCGCCCTCGGCGGAGCCCGGATGTGGACCTACCCCCACTGGAGCGACGCCGTCGGCGACGCCCTCCGCCTCTCCGCCGCGATGACGCTCAAGAACGCTGCGGCGGGCTTGGATGCCGGGGGCGGGAAGTCCGTGATCTGCGTGCCGCCCCGCACGGTGCTCGATGCGGGTCGCCGCCGCGCCGCCTACCTCGACCTCGGCGACGCCGTCGAGCGCTTCGACGGCCGCTACCGCACCGCGGAGGATGTCGGTTCGACGACCGACGACATGCTGGTCGTCAGCGAACGCACCTCCCACGTCGTCGGATTGCCCGACGCGGTGGGCGGCTCCGGCGAGCCGGCCGGTCCGACGAGCCTGGGCGTCTACGAGTCGCTGCGCGCCACCCTCGAACAGGTCGCGGGCTCCCCCGATGTCGCCGGACGCCGCATCACCGTCTCCGGGCTCGGACAGGTCGGCAGCCGTCTGGCCGTACGCCTGAGCGCCGAGGGCGCGCAGCTCACGGTGACCGACGTCAACCCCGCCAAGCGCGACCTGGCGACCGAGCTGGGCGCCCGCTGGGTCGAGCCCGGTACGGAGCACCTCATCGAGGCCGACGTCTTCGTCCCCGCCGGCATCGGCGGCCTCCTCGACGACGAGGTCATCGATCGGCTGTCGGCCCGCGCCGTCTGCGGCCCGGCGAACAACCCCCTCGCGGATCGTTCCGGGGCGGATCGACTGGCCGCTCGCGGCATCCTCTACGCTCCCGACTTCGTCGTCAACGCGGGCGGCGTCGTCTATCTCGACCTGGAGGCCAAGCGGCTCGGCTCCCGCGCCGAGATCATGGACCGGGTGAGCGCCATCGGCGACACCGTGCGGGCGATCTTCGCGGATGCCGCGGCGCGCGGCATCACGCCGCTGGATGCCGCGGAGGAGCGGGCCGCGGAGCGTCTCGCCGCCGGCCGCAGCGCCCAGCACGCGGACGTCTTCGCCTGACGGCCGCCGTCCGGGCGCCGCTCCGCACGAGGGGCACCCGGGCACCCCTGCCACCCGGGCACCCCTGCCACGCGGACACGACTGGCACGCGGTCTCTTCCTCCGAGAGACCGCGTGTCGGATCCGCCCCCTCCAGTGGCATGATGGACGCACCCGGCAGCGTGGCCGGGGATCGCCGTGCCGTCGAAGGAGACCGCCGTGTTCACCAGCCCCTTCCCCGATGTCGAGATCCCGGACGTCAGCATCTACGACGACCTGTTCGCCGGGCTCACCGACGAGGATGCCGCGCGCATCGCGCTGATCGATCCCGCCGGCGGGGCCGAGACGACGTACGGCGCCCTCAAGGCGCAGGTGGACGCCTTCGCCGGCGCTCTGGCGGCGCGCGGCGTGGACGCCTCCACGGTCGTGGGGCTGCTCTGCCCGAACGTCCCGGCGTTCGCGACGGTCTTCCACGGCGCTCTCCGCGCCGGCGCGACCGTGACGACGATCAACTCGCTGTACACGGCCGGCGAGATCGAGAAACAGCTGCGCGACGCGGGCGCGACGTGGCTGTTCACGGTCTCGCCGCTGCTGCCCGCGGCGAAGCAGGCCGCGGAGGCCACCGGCATCCCCGTCGAGCGCGTCGTGGTGCTGGACGGCGCCGAGGGCCACCCCGACCTTCGCCAGCTGCTGGGCGAAGGACGTCCGGCGCCGCAGATCGAGATCGACCCGGCGACGCACGTGGCGGTCCTCCCCTACTCGTCGGGAACCACCGGCATCCCCAAAGGGGTGATGCTCAGCCACCGCAACCTCGTCGCGAACGTCGCGCAATGCCGCATCAACATCGATCTGAAGAACACCGACCGCGTGCTCGCGGTGCTGCCGTTCTTCCACATCTACGGCATGACGGTGCTGTTGAACCTCGCGCTGAAGCAGCGCGCGACGCTGGTCACCATGCCGCGGTTCGACCTCGTGCAGTTCCTCACCAACATCCAGACCTACGGTTGCACCTACCTCTACATCGCCCCGCCGATCGCGGTCGCGCTGGCCAAGCACCCGATCGTCGACGAGTTCGACATCTCGACGGTGCACACGGTGTTCTCCGGCGCGGCTCCGCTCGACGGCGAGACGGCCGAGATCGCGGGGCGCCGCCTCCACGCGCGCATGATGCAGGGCTACGGCATGAGCGAGCTGAGCCCGGTCTCACACGCGATGCCGTACACGCGCGACGACATCCCGGTGAGCTCGGTGGGCACGATCCTGCCCAACATCGTGTGCAAGCTGGTCGACACCGAGACCGGCGAGGAGATCACGGCGATCGAGGAGGACGGGCGCACGCGTCCGGGCGAGCTGTGGGTGAAGGGGCCCAACGTGATGCTCGGCTACCTCAACCAGCCGCAGGCCACGGCGGAGACGCTCGACGCCGAGGGCTTCCTGCACACGGGCGATGTCGCGGTCTACCACGAGGGCGGCTACTTCTCGATCGTCGACCGGGTGAAGGAGCTGATCAAGTACAAGGGCTATCAGATCGCCCCCGCCGAGCTGGAGGCGCTGCTGCTGGGGCACCCGAAGATCATGGATGCCGCGGTCATCGGAGTGCTCGACGACGACAAGCAGGAGATCCCGAAGGCGTTCATCGTCTCGGCGCCCGACTCCGGGCTGACGGCGGAGGAGGTCATGGCCTTCGTCGCGGAGAACGTCGCACCGCACAAGAAGGTCCGCCGCGTGGAGTTCGTGGAGGCGATCCCGAAGTCGACGTCGGGCAAGATCCTGCGCAAAGATCTGCGCTCGCGCGAGCGGGGGGCCTGAGCCGCACCGGATGCCGCGCCGCGCCCGTGACGGCGCGGCTACGCCGACGGTGCCGTCCGGATCGCGGCGAGCGCCGCGAGGCGGATCTCGACGGTGCCGCCGGCCGTCGAGACCGACATCAGGGTGTGCGTGCAGCCGCGGCAGCGGACGATCGCGACCTCCGCGTCGCGCTCCACCCGGGCCTGCGCCAACGGACGCGCGTCTGCGCAGTGTCCGCACTCGAGGGTGAGCACCGTGGCGTCGTCGGCGAAGACGGTCGAGAGCACGCCCGCGAGCGCGTTGCCGTCGACCATCGTGGCGGTCCGGTGGGCGTCCGTCGACGTGTCGTCGTGGTCGTGCGTGGTCATGCTGCGCCTCCGAATCGCTCGGTCCGCACGCGTTGCGGAGCGTGCCCGATCTGCACGAGGGCGTCTGCGACCGTCTCGACGAACGCGGTCGGGCCGCAGACGTAGACCAGCGGGCGCTGCTCCGGCGGCACGCACCGCTGCGCGAGCTCGTCGAGGCGGACCCTTCCGGCGGGCCGAGGCCACCCGTCCGGCGTCGCGCGGGTGTAGACCCAGTCGATCGCGAGGAGAGGGCCGCTCAGCCGCAGAAGATCGTCGGCGTACATCGCGTCGGCCGTGCTCCTCGTCGAGTAGAGCAGTCGGAACGGCGCCTCGTTCGCGGATGCCGCGTGCGCGCGCACCATCGCCAGAAGGGGGACGATGCCGGATCCTCCCGCGATGAGCTGCACGGGTGCGGGCTCGTCGCCGCGCCAGACGAAGTAGGCGCCGAGCGGCCCCTTGACCTCCAGGAAATCGCCGGGGCGGATGTCGCGGACCAGGTACGGCGAGACCTCGCCGTCGACGATCTCGTCGACCGCGAGCTCCACCGTGGTGCCGGTCCCGACGCTCGCCACCGAATAGGAGCGCTCCGCCTGGTACCCGTCTTCGGCGGTCAGCCGCACGTCCAGGTGCTGGCCGGCGAGGTTCCCGGGCCACCCGGGCACGTCGAGCAGGAGCGAACGCGAATGCGCGGTGAGCGGGGCGACCGCGGCGACGTGTGCGGCGAGCCAGCCGGAGGCGCTCACCAGTACCGTTCCTCCCGCCAGGGGTCGCCGTGGAGGTTGTAGCCGTTCTGCTCCCAGAATCCGGGATCGTCGTGCTCCTGGAGGACGAGTCCGCGCACCCATTTCGCGCTCTTCCAGAAGTAGAGGTGCGGCACGAGCAGCCGGGCCGGCCCGCCGTGCTCGGGGGCGAGCTGCTCACCCTCGAACTCGACGGCGACCCACGCCTTTCCTCCGCGCAGCTCGTCGAGCGGCACGTTCGTGGTGTAGCCGCCGTAGGAGTGCGCCATCGCCGAGGGCGCTGTCGTCTCGATGCCGGCGAGGAGGGTGTCGAGCGAGACGCCGCGCCAGTGGGTGCCGAGCTTGGACCAGCGGGTGACGCAGTGGATGTCGGTGCGGATGTCCTCCACCGGCAGTGCCATCAACTCCTGCCACGACCACGACGTCCGCTCCCCGGACTCGGTCACGATGCTGAACTCCCACTCCTGAGTGCTCACCCGCGGCGTCGGGCCCGCCGAGAGCACGGGGAAATCGTCGGTCAGGTACTGCCCGGGTGGAAGCTGCGGCTCCGATGCGCGACGGCGTGCCCCGAAGCCTCTGCTGAACTCTGCCATGGTGACCTCCCGGGGGCAATCTACTCCGGCGGCGGCGCCCACGGCATCGACATCTGTCGTCGATCCGCCACTGCGCGGCCGCGGGCGGGACGGCGCGTGTCGACGGCGCGAGACGGCGAACGGCGCCCGCCGGGTGGGCGGGCGCCGTTCGTCACGACGCGCGGTGGGCGCGACCGTCAGATCACTCGACGGGGCTGAGCGACTTCGCGATGTGCGTGTGCACGGCCTTCAGCCACGACACGAGGAACTCGGCGGTCGACTCGTCGGTGACCTCGCCCTCGTCGGTGATCAGGCCGTCGCGCAGGTGGATGTACGCCTCGGGCTGCGACAGCTCGGGCGAGGCGAGGAACGAGAGGATCGAGCGCAGGTGCTGCTGCGCGACGGCGGTGCCGATCGCCCCGATCGAGGCGCCGATGACGGCGGACGGCTTGCCGGCGAAGCTGTTCTGGCCCCACGGGCGGCTGGCCGTGTCGAGCGCGTTCTTCAGGACACCGGGCACCGAGCGGTTGTACTCGGGCGTCACGATGATGACGGCGTCCGAACCCTCGATCGACGTCTTGAACTCCGCGGCCGCGGCGGGGATGGCCGCGTCGTTGTCCGCCGAGTAGAACGGCAGGCCCGCGATGGGAAGCTCCGTGAGCGACAGGCCGGCCTGGGGGGCGAGGCGCACGAGCGCGTTCGCGAGGCGGCGGTTGATCGAGGTCGACGAGATGCTGCCGATGATGATGCCGACGTTGTAGGTGGTCATGGCGAGAGTGCCCTTCCGGATTGAATTCAACTGAATGAATCCTATCGACTCTTGCCGCATGCGGACGCCACGGCGGTGCCGTCGGGACGAGTGCGACCCCGCATGTCGGAGGCATGTCGTTCAATGGACCCGACGGCCTGTGCCCTGCCGGAACCGAAAGGGGCGCCATGACGACCGAGCGACCGGAGCCGACCGCGGAGGCCTGCCCGCCGTGGTGCGTGGAAGACCACGCCCTCCACGACCTGCCCGACGACCGTCGACACCAGTCGGAGCCGCGGTGGATGCCGGTGACGAGCCTCCGGCGCCGCTTCCTCCCCGGAGGTGAGCTGCGACGGGATGCGATCTCCGAGGAGGCCTGCGTCCTCGCGGTGCGCTACCTGGCAGACCGCGAGACCTGGGTCGCGATCGCCACCGAGACGCGCCAGATCGAGCTCACCCCGGAGAGCGCTGCACGGCTTCACGCGGAGCTCGGCGCCCTCTTGGCGCGACTGGCGCCCTGACGACGGAAGGCGCCCTAGGGTATCCCAGAATTTCACCGATTTAAATTGGTTCACACCAACTCTTATCCCTTCCACGCTTGAGGAATGAGTTCCGGCCTCGCCTCGTCCCCCGAGTGGGCGACGTTCGCGCGAGACCTGGGAATGCAGTTGCGTCGCCTCCGCGCCCTCCGTGGACTGACGCAGGATCAGATGGCCGAACGCGCCGAGATCTCCCTCTACGCCTACCAGCAGTACGAGCGCGGGAGCACGACGAAGGGCGGGCCTGCGACGAATCCTCGACTGGCGACGATCGTGGCTCTCTGCCATGCGCTCGAGGTCGACATGCAGGAACTGCTCCCGCCGCTGCCCGCGCAGCCCACTCGCTAGCGCCCGCCCCGGGGCTGCGGCGACGCGGTACTCTGCCCCCGTGCGAATCGTCGTCTCCGGGACCCATGCCAGCGGCAAGAGCACGGTGATCTCGGATTTCACGCGGCGGCATCCGGAGTTCACGGTCCTCCCCGATCCGTTCGAGCTGATCGACGAGATGAGCGACACGCCCTCGGCCTCCTCCTTCGCCGCACAGCTGCGTGTCGCGGCCGACCGGCTGACGGACCGGCCGCACCGGGGACCGCTCATCGCCGAGCGCGGACCGCTCGACTTCCTCGCCTACCTGCTGGCCCTCGCCGAGATCGGTGAGGCTCGGATCGACCGCGAGACGCTCGAGAGGGCGACGCAGCTCACCTCGGAGGCGCTCGAGACCGTCGACGTGCTCGCCATGATCCCGCTGGCCGCGAGCGCTCCGATCCACGTCGGCCCCGACGAGCACCTCGAGCTGCGCCAGGTCACGGACGACATCCTGATGGAGCTCATCGACGATCCCGACCTCGTGGGCGACCGCCTTCGCATCACCGAGCTGTCCGGCACGCCCGCCGCGCGCCTCGCGGCCCTGGAGTCCGCCGCCGCCATCCGCTGAGCGGCGGGACAGCGCCGCCCAGGGAAGATGAGGCCTGGGTGGTGGGGTCCGCGAGCGGCGCCCACCCCGAGTGCGACGCACGGGGCTGTGCCCGGCGACGGTTCGGGCGACGCATCCCCCAGGATTCGTCGGCACCCAGGCTGCGGCAGGCAGGCTCAACCACCGCCGCAGTCTTCGAGCAAAACAGACCGACGGTCGGGATGCGAGGCGTACAGCCGATTCGGGGCCGGATTTACGCGCTTCCACCTAGTGCGGCGCCCGAAAGGAAAGAAAGCAAGGCCCATCCAATGGGGCTCGCCCCGCGGTGTCTGCACGTGGCATTCACCCGACCGCGATGTCACCGCGCACCGAATCGGGAACGCTCGCCGCGGCGCCGGGAAAAAGTTGTCAAGGGGCAGGGGAATGAACCGCTTTCACTCAAATGAGTGAGTAGGCTTTTCCGCAGACGGGTCGATAACCCGACTGCCCAGCGCCCCATACAACCTGAGAGAAGCCCCACTCATGGCACAGAAAGTCATCGTCGAGCTCGTCGACGACCTCGATGGCACCCCGATCGCACACGGTAAGGGCGGCAGCGTGAGCTTCGCGCTCGGCAAGAAGTCCTACGAGATCGACCTTTCCGACGAGAATCTCGCGAAGCTCGAGGACGCACTCGCGCCTTTCATCAGCGCTGCACGCGCATCCTCGCCCGCGACGAACGGCGGCGCACGGCGAACCGGTGCCCGCTCATCGCGAAAGGCCTCCGGCAAGGACCTCGGCGTCGTTCGTGAATGGGCGCGCGCCAATGGTCACACCGTGAGCGAGCGCGGACGCGTTCCCGCCGCCGTGCTCGAGGCGTACACCGCGGCGCACTGATCGGATTCACGCGCACGACACTGTGGGCACCGCTGGGAACGATCGTTCTCATCGGTGCCCACAGTCGTTCCTCGCCGAACGGGACGATATCCGCCAGGATTCTCCTCACGACGCGGAGACGCGAGAACGGAGTGACCCGTTGAGCTCTGAGCACGCCACACCGCACCGCGCGCGAGACGGGAGCAGGGCGCAGGAGACCGGTCGTGGCTCGTCGACGACAACGCAGCGGGGTGCCTCCCGGCGTGGAGTCGTGTGGATCGCCTGGGCTGTCGCCGCGATCGCCGGAGCGGCAGGATTCCTCGCCACATTGCCTGACTGTGCATTCTCGGCCGAACTCGCGGCATCCATGGCACGACCGGCGACGATTCTGGCGTGGGTGATGCTATTCACTGCCTCGTTCGGCTCCACCGGCCTGATCGCGCATCTCCTCGGTCGCCCCCACCGCGGCGGCGCGCCGCGGACGATCCTCGTGTGCGTGCTCGCAGCCGGGTGCGGCGCCTCGGCGATTGTCATCCCTGCGGGCGTGCTGGGGTTCGCGATCTCGGAGCATTCCCCGAGCTGTGCACTCGGTCCCACGCCCGTGGCGCTTGTCGTCTTCTTCCTCGCCGGCGCTCTGCTGCTTGTCGCGGCACTCGTGTGGCTCGTCGTGGCTTTCCTCGCCCGCGCATTCCATTCGCCGGCATCGCTCTAAGACAGAGGCATCGCGTGACCCCGGGCGACGGGTCATCACCCGGCCGGCGTTGCGCAGCCCTTCAGCATCATCACGTCGTCCTCTCACCGGAGAGGACGACGTGCTCGAAATGCTCGACCAAAGTGTGGGATTTCGGCGGGGACGTTGACGCCGTATTCGGGCGGCAATAGCCTGCCTCCCACGGCACACCGGCGACACGGGCGAGGAACTCGAGAATTGACGGCAATCGCCACAAATGTCAGGCACTCGGGTCGGAGGAGCCCGTGATTTCCGACGTCGCACGATTTCGCGCGGGGCGGGCCTTCACCTCCGCTGGTGGGGCCGCGACCGAGGTCCTCGCGCCTCTCATCCTCGTGTCGACACTCGGCGGGACGCCTGCCCACGTCGCGGCCCTGTTGGCCGTGATGCTCGCGACGAGCATGCTTCTACGGATTCCGCTCGCGGTCTGGGCCGACCGCAGCCGCAGACACGTGAGGCTGATGATCCTGACCGCGACACTGTCAGGACTGTGGTCGACGGTGGTACCGATCATGTGGTCGGTCGGAGCACTGTCCCCCGTCACCCTGATCGCCTGGCTCGCGGTGAACGTCCTGCTTCTCACTGCGCTGTCGGTTCTGGGTCACGGTGTCTTGAACCACCTGACCGAACCCGAAGACCGCGTGCGACAAGTCGGCCTGTTGAGCTCGGCGACCAGTACCGGCGAAATCGTCGGCCAGTCGGGAGCACCCCTTCTCATCGCCCTCATGCCGGCACCCCTTGCGCTGTTGATCGACACCGTGGCCTCGTGGATCGCAGCATTGTCGTGGACGAGGATCCCCGATGTCGACGCGGATCCGGCGGAGGAGCCGCGGCCCTCTCTGAGGCTCATCGCCCGGCAGTTGTCGCGCAACCGGACGCTGTGGATCGCCGCCGCGGCCGGCCTGTTCTCCTCGCTCACCGCCCCCTTGGGCGTCTACTACTTCGTGAACACGCTGGGCGTAGACCCTCCGCTGCTCGGTCTTGTCGTGGCGACGGGCGCACTGGGCGGCATCACAGGGGGCGTCGCGCTCGGTCACCTCTACGCCCGCTGGAGCACGGCGACGGTCGTCGTGATCGGACTCCTGACGATGGGACTCGCCACCATCGGTGTGGCCCTCGCTCCTGCGAACAGTCCGTGGACATACGTCGCACTGGTGGCGATCGAGTTCTCGACCGCCTTCGGCGGAACGCTCGTGATGGCCACCCTCTACGGCGAGCTGCAATCGGGAGCGGGAAGCCACGACGTCGCACGCACGATGTCGTCGGCCAGTTTCCTCGTCGAAGCGACCGGCCTCGCAGGCCTCGGCGCTGGAGCACTGCTCGCTGCATGGCTCCCGATCCCCGCGGCGTACGCGATCGCGGGCGCGCTGACCGTGATGCTGGTCATCCCCGCCGCGACGGGGCAACGGCGCGTCTCGCGCGAGGACGCGCCGCGATCGTCACGATGACCGAAAGCGAAGAGGCGAGACCGAACCGGACCGCCGCATCACATCGCCTCCTTGACCTCTGACTGAGTTCAGTCAATAATGAGTGTGCTCGCAAAAGCGAGGGCTGCACAATCCTCATCGGACCCCGGGAGCACATATGGCCACGGGCTCGCGCGGCGACCGCCGCAGAGCGTCCATCATCGACGCCAACACGCGGATAGTGCACGTCGACGGGGCCGACATCGCTTACCGCGAGATCGGATCGGGCGACCGGCCGCCTCTCGTGGCTTTGACGCATCTCGGCGGAAATCTGGATGCGTGGGACCCCGAGGTGATCGATGCGCTCGCGCAGGATCGCCGGGTCATCGTGCTCGGCTACCGCGGCGTGGGTCGATCGACCGGCCGGGTGCGGGACACCTTCGACGACATGGCCCGCGACACCATCGCCGCCGTGCTCGCGCTGGGCCTCAACCGCATCGACCTCTTCGGCCTCTCGATGGGAGGCATGGTCGCCCAAACGATCGTCGAGGAGGAGGCGACCCTGGTGGACCACCTCGTGATGTCCGGAACCGGCCCGCGGGGCGGCGCCGGCCTCACCCGGATGACGGGCGTCATGCTCCGCGGCATCGCGCGCAGCGTCATGACCGCGCGCCCCGCGACCTCCGTCCTCTTCTTCCCCCGCACAGAGAGCGGGACGCGTGCCGCGGCCGCGTATCAACGCCGACTGAAGCGCCGCCGCACCGACCGCGATGCGGCCGTCACCCCGGGCGTCATGCGCGCACAGCTCCGCGCCGTCGCGCGGTGGGGAGCCCAGCCCGGCCCAGCCCACGAGCGGATGAGCACGCCGACGCTCACCTTCCACGGCGAGGACGACATCCTCGTCCCGGTGGCCAACGCGAACCAGCTGCGTACGGCGTTCTCCGCTCTCGATGTGGTGACCTTCCGGCATGCCGGGCACGGCGTGGTCTCGCAGCACCGCGACATCGTGACCGGTCGGATCCAGTCCTTCCTGCGCGCCTGACGCAGTGCCCGAACCTCTCTCCCAGAACAGGAAATCTCGACATGCGTGCATTCGTCATCGACGGCTACAAGAAGCCCCTCCACGAGGCAGACGTCCCCGAGCCGACCGTCGGTCCGAACGACGTCCTCATCGCGGTGGGTGCGGCCGGACTCAACAGCCTGGACG
This sequence comes from Microbacterium sp. MPR-TSA4, assembly GCF_058792815.1. NCBI lineage: Bacteria > Bacillati > Actinomycetota > Actinomycetes > Micrococcales > Microbacteriaceae > Microbacterium > Microbacterium sp. MPR-TSA4. Next base: position 3,131 of record NZ_JBXAFF010000019.1, on the reverse strand, counting down.
AGCGGATCCGCGTCGGGGACTTCAAGGCGTTCCTCCCGTACCGACCGCCGTTCACGCTCGGCCACGATGTGGCCGGGACGGTGATCCGGGTGGGCGCGCAGGTCCGCTCCTTCTCGCCCGGCGACGAGGTGTTCTCCCGGGCGCGCGACCATCGGATCGGAACCTTCGCGGAGCGCATCGCGGTCGATCAGGCGGATGTCGCCCGCGTTCCCTCGTCGGTCGATCTCGTCGAAGCGGCATCCCTTCCCCTCGTCGCCCTGACCGCGTGGCAAGCTCTCGTCGAGAAGGGCGGCGTGAAGGCCGGTCAGAAGGTCCTCATCCACGGAGGGGGCGGCGGTGTCGGAACGATCGCCATCCAACTGGCGAAGCATCTCGGTGCGGAGGTGGCGACGACCGCCTCGGCGAAGAACGCGGAGTTCGTGCGGTCCCTCGGCGCCGACATCGTGATCGACTACGCCAGCCGGGACTTCTCGGCAGAGCTGTCGGGGTACGACTTCGTGCTGGACAGCCTCGGCGGCGAGAACCTGACGAGGTCGCTGCGCGTCCTGCGCCCCGGGGGCACGGCCGTCGGCATCGCCGGCCCGCCGACACCCGCGTTCGCCCGGCAGATCGACCTGAGCCCGGCCCTGCGTCTCGTGACCGGCGCGCTGAGCAGGAGGGTGCGCGGGCAAGCGAAGAGACTCGGCGTCACCTACGAGTTCCTCTTCATGCGCGCCGACGGCGAGCAGCTGCGGGCCATCGCCGAACTCGTGGACGCCGGTGCGATCCACCCGATCGTGGGCGCCACGTCCCCCTTCGACGATGCACCGAAGGCTCTCGCGTCGCTGCACCGCGGTGGCATCCGCGGAAAGTCCGTCCTCCTCGGCGCGTGATTCCCTTCCCACCGCCCACCCGCGCCCCTCACACTCACCATCGAACCCAAGGACGTCTCCCATGAACGAAACAGTCAACACCTCGTACGCCCACGCCCCCGCGAAGACCGTCGCGGTCGGCCCGGACACCTTCGCCTACCGCGAGCTCGGCCCGAAGGAGGAAATCCCCGTCGTCTTCTTCGTCCACCTCGCCGCAACCCTCGACAACTGGGACCCTCGCATCATCGACGCGATCGCGAAGATCCGTCACGTGATCACGTTCGATCAGCTCGGCGTCGGTGCGTCCAGCGGCCGCGTGCCCGACACCCTCGATGAGGCCGCCGATGACGCCTACCGGTTCATCACGAGGGGTCTCGGCCTGAAGAAGATCGATGTGTTCTCGTTCTCGATGGGCGGGATGATCGCTCAAGACCTCGTGGTGAAGCACCCCGACCTCGTTCGCGGCCTCATCCTCACCGGCACGGGTCCGCGCGGCGGCAAAGACATGGACAAAGTCGTCGGCACGACCTACGGGGACATCCTCCGGTCGGTCCTCACGCGCTCGGACCCTAAGGAGTTCCTCTTCTTCGACCGCGACGCCCAGGGTAAGAGGGCCGGAAAGGCGTTCATCGGGCGGCTCAAGGAGCGCACCATCGACCGCGACAAGGCGATCTCCACCAAGGCGTTTCGCACACAGCTGAAGGCCATCGTGAAGTTCGGCCGCTCCGCACCGTCCGACCTCTCGGTAATCTCATCGCCCACGCTCATCGCCAACGGCGACAACGACCGCATGGTCCCCAGCATCCTCTCGGAGGACCTGCACCGCCGCATCACCGGCTCCGAGCTGATCATCTACCCGAACTCCGGACACGGTGGCATCTTCCAGTACTGGGAGGAGTTCGCGCCGGTCGCCGCGAAATTCCTCACCGACGTTCGGGCATGACACCATCTTCGGGGTCAACGTCTTCGACACACCGATGGCCGCGCACGCCGGCGGCGACGGGCTCGAGGCCGATCGCTTCGAAGTGCTCGCAGACGAGGCCACCCGGCAGGTGCGAGCCGGGCCGTGGGCCCCGTCAGGCGGACGCAGCGAGAGCGGCGCGATCACGAGGCGGGTGCAGGCTACGTGGTCGGCACGCACGTCTCGCCCTCGACGCCGGAGAGGATCGCCGTGACCTGAGCGCGGACGATCGCGAGGATCTCGTCGACGCTCGTGTCCGCCGTCGGTGCCGAGGCCATCGCGACCACCAGCCCGGAAGAGATCACCCGCGCCAACACAGCCGCATCGGCCTCGCTGCGACCGGCGCGCGTGACGATCAGGTCAATGAGGGTCTGCTCGCTCTCGCTGACGACCCGGAGCGCCTCCGCGTGGTGCGGCTCCGCCGCGTCACCGAAGATCATCTCCCGCAGGTATGTGCGGCCGTTGTCGACCTGCGTCCGGTTGCACGCGACGACCGGCGCCAGCAGCGCGAGGACACCGTCGATCGCTCCGGATGTGGCAGCCGCGGCGCTGCGACCTTCTTCGAGGGCTCGAGAGTAGTGGGCGTTCTGCACGAGGAGGAGCAACTCCCCCTTGGTCTTGGCGTAGAGGAAGAGGGTGCCGGTGCCGATGTCTGCGGCGTCGGCGATCTCCTGCGTCGTGACGTCATCGACGCCGCGCTCGGCGAAGAGCGCGCCGGCCGCAACCATGATGCGCTCGAGTTTCTCCTGCTTGTTGCGCTCGCGACGCCCCACGGGCGGTGAGGTCGGTGACATCTTCGCTCCTCCGGGAATGAATACTGAGTGGCCCCGGTTATGAGCGTAGTCACTAACGTCATGGGCCTCTTCGATTCTCCCATCCTCGACCCGGTGACGACCTGTCCCACAACACCACCTGCCCCACAACACAAGGAACGACACTCACGATGACTCTCGACGCTCTCTGGCAGCCTTTCGCGCTCGGTCGCCTCGAACTCCCCCACCGCCTGGCGCTCGCACCGATGACGCGCAACCGAGCAGATGCCGACGGCACCCCCGGCGACTTGGTCGCCGAGTACTACGGCCAGCGCGCATCGCTCGGGCTGCTCATCACCGAGGGAACCCAGCCCTCCGCGGACGGCCAGGGATACGTGAACACCCCCGGAATCTACACAGACGCGCACATCGCCGGCTGGCAGAAGGTCGCCGACACCGTGCACGACGGGGGCGGTCACCTCTTCATCCAGCTCATGCACGTGGGCCGCGTCTCCCACCCCGACAACACCCCCCACCACCGCCAGCCCGTGGCGCCGTCGGCTATCG
>NZ_JBXAFF010000018.1:9775-64325 GCF_058792815.1 Microbacterium sp. MPR-TSA4 | reverse complement strand
GGCGGGGGTGTTTCGACTCGCTGCGCTCGCTCAACGACCGGGGGTGCGGGGCCTCAATACGAGCCGCGTACCGTGTCGTCCGCGGCGGGCACCCACCGCGCCGCGAGCGCCTCCGACCCCCGCGCGAGCAGCGCCACGTCGGCGCCGACGAGGACGAAGGCGGCCCCGGCATCCAGATACGACTGGGCCACGTGCGGGTCGAACGCATTGACGCCCACGGGTGTGCCCGTCGACCGCACCGCCTCGAAGGCGCGGATCACGGCGGCCGTGACGTCCGGATGGGTCTGCTGACCGAGCAGTCCCATCGAGGCGGCCAGGTCGCTCGGCCCCACGAAGACCCCGTCGATGCCGTCGACCGCGGCGATCTCGGCGGCCGCGTCGACGCCCTCGGCCGTCTCGACCTGCACGAACACCGAGACGTACGCGTCGGCGTTCGTGAGGTAGTCCTCGACGCGGTTCCAGCGGGCGGAACGCGCGAGCGCGGAGCCGACGCCCCGCCGGCCGCGCGGGGGATAGCGGGTGGCCTCCACGACGGCGCGTGCCTCGGCGGCCGACGACACCATCGGCACGAGGATGTTCTGCGCGCCCAGGTCGAGCACCTGCTTGATGGTCACGACGTCGCCGATCGGCACGCGCACCACCGCCGTCGCGGGCGACCCCTCGACGGCCTGCAGCTGCTCCCGCACGGAGGCGAGGGTGTTCGGCCCGTGCTCCATGTCGATGAGCAGCCAGTCCAGGCCCGAGCCCGCCATGATCTCGGCGACGAGCGCGGAGCCGGAGCACACCCAGCCGCCGGCGAGGGGGCGGGATGCCGCGGCCAGCCGGTCGCGGAAGGTCGGGCTCAGACGAAACGACACTCGATGACCCCCATCTCGCCGAAGTCGCAGCGCACCTCGTCGCCGCGTCGGACCCACATGGGCCGCGTGAACGACCCGGCGAGGATGATCTCGCCCGCCTCGAGTCTGGCACCGTGCTGCGCGAACTTGTCGGCAAGCCACGCCACGCCCGCCGCGGGATGGCCGAGGACGCCGGCGGCGACACCCGTCTCCTCGATCTCGCCGTTGCGGCTGAGCACGCCGGGCACCCAGCGCAGGTCGATCTCGTCGGGCCGGCGATGGACGTCGCCGAGCACCATCGCGCCGTACGCGGCGTTGTCGCTGATCGTGTCGACGATCGTGCGGCCCTCCAGCTCGATGTGCGAGTTGAGCACCTCCAGCGCGGGCACCGCGTAGTCGATCGCCGCGAGCGCGTCCTCGAGCGTGCAGCCCGGCCCCGCGAGCGGGGTCTTCAGCACGAAGGCCAGCTCGACCTCGATGCGCACGTTCGAGAAGTGGTCCACCGGGATGGCCGCTCCCGTCGGGTAGACGGTGTCGTCGAACATGACGCCGTAGTCGGGCTCGGTGATGCCGGTGGCCTGCTGCATCGCCTTCGAGGTGAGTCCGATCTTGCGGCCCACGAGAGTGCGTCCGGCCGCGATCATGCGGTCGCGCCAGACGCCCTGGATCGCGTAGGAGTCCTCGATCGTCGCCTCGGGGTGTCGCGCCGTGATCCGGGGGATGACGGTGTGGGTGCGGTCGGCTTCGGCCAGCTCCTCGGCGAGGCCGGCGATGGTCTCGGCATCCATGATCAGAGCTGGTGGCCCAGCTTGTACTCGCCCTGCTTCCATTCCGGCAGTGACGACTCGTCGTCGCCGCGGGTGTAACTGAAGCCGTCGGCGCCGATCGTCACGGCCATCTCCGAGGCGTCGGTGCGGGTGACGACGGGCTGCGGGTTGCCGTCCAGGTCGAGCACGAGCGACGCATCGGTGTACCAGGACGGCACGACCGGGGTGCCCCACCAGTCGCGGCGCTGGTTGTCGTGCACGTCCCACGTGACGACGGGGTTGTCCGGGTCGCCGGTGTAGTAGTCCTGCGTGTAGATCTCGACGCGGTGGCCGTCGGGGTCGCGCAGGTACAGGTAGAACGCGTTGCTGACGCCGTGGCGGCCCGGCCCGCGCTCGATCATGTCGCTGCGGCGGAGGGCGCCGAGCTTGTCGCAGATCGCGAGGATGTTGTGCTTCTCGTGGGTCGAGAACGCGACGTGGTGCATCCGCGGGCCGTCGCCGCCGGTCGTCGCCGTGTCGTGCACGGTGGGCTTGCGGCGCATCCAGGCGGCGTAGACCGTGCCCTCCTCGTCCTGGATGTCCTCCGTCACGCGGAAGCCGAGGTCCTGGTAGTGGCGCACCGCCCGGGGGACGTCGGGCGTCACCTGGTTGAAGTGGTCGAGGCGCACGAGCGCTCCCGGCGTGTACAGGTCGTACCGCCAGGCGAGCCGCTCGACGTGCTCCGTCTCGTAGAAGAACTCGTACGGGAAGCCGAGGGGGTCGACGACCCGGACGGCGTCGCCGATGCCCTTCGTGAAGCCCTCCGGGTTGCGGCGCACGTCGCAGCCGAGCTCGGTGTAGAAGGCGACGGCGCGGTCGAGGTCGTCCGCGGAGCGCACCCGGTAGCTGAACGCGGCCACGGCGGCGATCGGTCCCCGGCGCAGGACGAGGTTGTGGTGGATGAACTCCTCGAGCGAGCGCAGGTAGACGGTGTCCTCGTCCTCCTCGGTGACCGTCAGCCCCAGGACGTCCACGTAGAACTCGCGGGAGCGCGCCAGATCGGTGACGACGAGCTCCATGTAGGCGCAGCGCAGGATGTCGGGGGCCGGCGACGTCGGGGTGGCGACGGGGTTGTCCGAGGCGATGGGCGCCTCGGGCGAGACGAAGAACCCGGACGAGGTCTTCGTCATGGTCGAGCGGTCGGTCATGTCAGCGTCCTTGCGTGATGAGGGGTGGGTCAGTTCTTGCCGAATGTCGGGTTGTGGACCGCGCCGAGCGTGATGTGCACGGCCTGCTGGTCGGTGTAGAAGTCGATGGAGCGGTAGCCGCCCTCGTGGCCGAGGCCCGACGCCTTCACCCCGCCGAACGGGGTGCGCAGGTCGCGGACGTTGTTCGAGTTGAGCCAGACCATGCCGGCCTCCACCGCCTGGGCGAAGTTGTGCGCGCGTCTGAGGTCGTTGGTCCAGACGTAGGCGGCGAGCCCGTAGCGCGTGTCGTTGGCGAGCGCGAGGGCCTCCTCGTCGGTGTCGAACGGCGTGATCGCGACGACCGGACCGAAGATCTCCTCCTGGAAGATGCGGGCGTCGGGGGCGACGTCGGCGAACACCGTCGGGGCGACGAAGTTGCCGAACGCGAAGCCCTCGGGCCGTCCGCCTCCGGCGACCAGGCGCCCCTCGGTCTTGCCGATCTCGACGTAGCCCATCACCTTCGCGAAGTGCTCGGGGTGCACGAGCGCGCCGACCTCGGTCGCCGGGTCGTGCGGGTAGCCGACCTTCACGCGCGACGCCTGCGCCGCGTAGCGCTCCACGAACTCGTCGTAGACGCCCCGCTGGACGAGGATGCGGCTGCCGGCCGTGCAGCGCTCGCCGTTGAGGGAGAACACGCCGAAGATGGTCGCGTCGATCGCGGCATCCAGGTCGGCGTCGGCGAAGACGATCGCCGGGCTCTTGCCGCCGAGCTCCATCGACAGGCCCTTCAGGAACGGCGCCGCGTTGCCGAAGATGATCTGGCCCGTGCGGCTCTCGCCCGTGAAGGAGATGAGGGGCACGTCGGGGTGCTTCACGAGGGCGTCGCCCGCGTCTTCGCCGAGGCCGTTGACGAGGTTGAAGACGCCCTGCGGCAGGCCCGCCTCCTCGAAGATCCCCGCCCAGAGGGATGCCGACAGCGGCGTGAACTCCGCGGGCTTGAGCACGACGGTGTTGCCGGTCGCCAGGGCGGGGCCGAGCTTCCACGACTCGAGCATGAAGGGGGTGTTCCAGGGCGTGATCAGTCCCGCCACGCCGATCGGCTTGCGGTTGACGTAGTTGATCTGCCGGCCCGGCACCTTGAAGGTGTCGTCGGACTGGGCGACGATGAGGTCCGCGAAGAAGCGGAAGTTCTCCGCGGCCCGCCGTGCCTGACCGAGGGCCTGGGTGATGGGAAGGCCCGAGTCGAAGGATTCGAGCTCGGCGAGACGGGCGTCGCGCGACTCGACGATGTCCGCGATGCGGTGCAGGATGCGGGAGCGCTCGCGCGGCAGCATCCGCGGCCAGGGCCCCTCGGTGAAGGCGCGTCGCGCCGCGGCGACGGCGAGGTCGATGTCGGCCTTCTTGCCGGCCGCGGCCCGCACGTAGACCTCGTTGCTGACCGGCTCGAGCACCTCGAACGTGTCGCCGTCGACCGCATCCACGAAGCGTCCGTCGATGTAGTGGCGGATGCGGTCGGGCAGGTCGGCGGGTACATGCCGCGTGTCCAGGGCCGGAGTCGTCGTGTCGGTCATGGTCTCTCCGATCGATGGCGGGTCAACGCCCGGGGGTGTCGTGTCGGGCCTGCAGGAACGCGTCGAGCGTGCGCAGGCGGTGGGTGCGGGTGAACATCTCCAGCTCGTCCGGGTCGGCCTGGCCGCGGATGAGGTCGAGGATGCGATCGTGCTCCTCCACGGAGTGGCGCGGGCGCTCCGGGATGAGCGCGAAGGAGGTGTCGCGAAGACCCGCCAGGCGCGACCAGCCGCGATCGACGAGGTCGAGGATGTGCGGGTTGGGGCAGCGGTCGAACAGCACGGCGTGGAAGCGCTGGTTGAGCTGGGTGTACGTGTGCGCGTCGAAGTCGTCGAGCAGCCGGTGCATGCGTGCGTTGATCTCGGATGCCGCGGCGAGGTCGTCCGCCGTCACGAACGGCGCGGCGAGGCGCGTCGCGTAGCCCTCGACGAGGCTCAGCGTCTGCATCGTGTGGACGTAGGCCTCCTCGTCGACCACCGACACCCGCGCGCCGACGTTCTTCTCGAACGTGACCAGATGTTCCGCCTCGAGGCGGCGGATCGCCTCGCGCACCGGCACCACGCTCATCTCCAGCTCCGCGGCGATGGCGCCGAGCACCAGCCGGTAGCCGGGCCCGTACTCGTGGCGGTGGATGCGCTCGCGGATCCAGTCGTAGGCGATCTCCGACTTGCTGCCGGTGGCGACCGTGGTCATCGCGACTCCTCGTAGATGGCCCGCCAGTGCGCGTTCATCGGGAACAGGCCCTCCACGGGATGGCCTTCGGCGACCCGGGCGGCGATCCACGCGTCCTCCTCCTCCTGGAGGAGCGCCGCGTCCGCGATCTCTTGAGCCCGTGCCGGAGGGATGACGATGACGCCGTCGGCATCGCCGACGAGGATGTCGCCGGGCTGCACGGTCGTGCCGCCGCAGGCGATCGTGACGTCCACGTCCCAGGGCACGTGCTTGCGGCCGAGCACGGCAGGGTGCCCGCCGACGGTGTAGACCGGGATGCCCACGTCCGCCACGGCGGCGATGTCGCGCACGCCGCCGTCCGTGACGATGCCTGCGGCGCCGCGGGCGTGGGCGCGGATGGCGAGGACGTCGCCGAGCGTTCCCGACCCCGCCTCGCCGCGGGCCTCGATCACGATGACCTCGCCGTCCGCGACGGTGTCGAAGGCGCGCTTCTGCGCGTTGTAGCCGCCGCCGTGGCTGGCGAAGAGGTCTTCGCGGCCCGGGACGAACCGCAGCGTCTTCGCGGTGCCGACGAGCTTGCTCGCGGGGTGCAGCGGGCGCACGCCGTCGATCGTGACGTTGTCGAGTCCGCGCTTGCGCAGCTGCTGCGACAATGCGGCCACCGGGGTGCGCAGGAGTTTGTCGCGCAGCTGCGGGCTCAGCGGCCCTCCGACGCGGCCCTCCGGCCCGGCGGAACCCTGAGCCGACACGCCGTCACCCGCCAGGCCGGCGGCCTCCCGCGAGCCCCAGGCCTCCTCGCGCTGCAGATCGTCGACGGCCGGCAGCGATCCGAGCGTCTCGTCGAACGGGATGTCGGGACCGTCGACCACCGTGGTGATCAGGCGTCCGGTGCTCGCGCCGGTCGCCGGCACGTCGACTTCGACCTCGACGACCTCGCCGGGGACGACGACGGAGGAGCCGGCCGGTGTGCCCGTCAGGATGATGTCGCCGGACTCCAGCGTGAAGTGCTGCGAGAGGTCGGCGACGAGCTGCGCGAGCGGGAAGAGGAGGTCGTCGGTGGTGCCCTCCTGCCGCAGCCGGCCGTCCACCCAGGTGCGCACGCGGAGGGCGGTGGGGTCGAGGTCGGCGGCGGGCAGCAGCGTCGGCCCGATGGGCGTGAACCCGTCGCCGCCCTTGGAGCGGACGTTGGAGCCCTTGTCGTTGGCGCGCAGGTCGTAGAGGCCGAGGTCGTTGGCCGCGGTGACCCAGCCGACGTGCCGCCAGGCGTCGTCCACGCCCACCCGTCGGGCGGCGGCGCCGATGACGAGCGCGATCTCGCCCTCGAACGCCAGCAGCTCGGTGCCGGCGGGGCGTTCCACGACACCGCCCGAGGCGGCGACGGAGCTGGACGCCTTGAAGAAGTAGGAGGGGGCGGCGGGTCGGCGGCCGCGCTGGGCGGCCCGCGACTCGTAGCTGAGGTGGACGGCGACGATCTTCCCCGGCCGGCTCGGCAGCGCGGCGAAACGGGTGTCGACGGCATCCGTCGTGTCGTTGTCAGTCACCGTGGGGTGGTCGATGGTCATGAGCTCCCTCGCCCTTGCGTCGTATCCGAAATCGTATATGATCGTTCGCACCGGAGCAAGCATCGCTTCTCCGCACGACAGAGACGTCACACGACACGGGAGTCACACACCGATGAGCGCATCCCCGAGCCAGGCCGGCGGGTTCACCCCGACCGGCACGATCGCCACCCACACCGATCGCCGCCGGGTGGTGTTCGCCACCATCGTGGGCACGACGGTCGAGTGGTACGACTTCTTCATCTACGCCTCGGCGGCCGGCCTCGTCTTCGGCCAGCTGTTCTTCGCGCCCGCCGGCGAGGGCTTCGCCCAGGTGCTCTCGTTCATCACGGTGGGCATCAGCTTCCTGTTCCGGCCCTTCGGAGCCTTCCTCGCCGGCCACTTCGGCGACAAGTACGGCCGCCGCCTCGTCCTCATGGTGACGCTCGTCCTGATGGGCATCGCGACGACGCTCGTGGGGTTGCTGCCCACGTATGCCGCGATCGGCATGGCCGCGCCGATCCTCCTCGTCCTCCTGCGCATCCTCCAGGGCATCTCGGCCGGCGGCGAGTGGGGCGGCGCGGTGCTCATGGCCGTCGAGCACGCGCCCAAGACGCGCCGCGGGGTCTTCGGCGCCTCGCCGCAGATGGGCGTTCCCCTCGGACTGCTCCTCGCGTCGGGCATGCTCGCCCTGATGGCGCTCATCGCGCCGGGGGAGGCCTTCCTGCAGTGGGGGTGGCGGGTGCCGTTCCTGCTGTCGTTCGTCCTGATCGTCATCGGCTCCTACGTGCGCCGCCGAGTCGAGGAGAGCCCCGTGTTCACCGAGCTCGCCGAACGCAAGGAGGAGACCCGGATGCCGATCGTGCAGCTGTTCCGTCGTCACGCGCTCCTCGTGATCGTCGCCGCGCTCGTCTTCGCCGGCAACAACGCCGTCGGCTACATGACCACCGGCGGCTACATCCAGCGCTACGCCACCGACCCCAAGGGGCCGATCGGCCTCGCGACGGCCGACGTGCTGGGCGCCGTCACCCTGTCGGCGATCACCTGGCTGCTGTTCACGTTCCTGTCCGGCTGGATCTCCGACCGCATCGGGCGCCGCACCACCTACCTGATCGGCTGGGTGCTGCAGCTGATCGGCGTGTTCCTCCTGTTCCCGCTCGTCGACACGGGATCGATCGTGACGCTGACCGTCGGTCTGGTGATCCTCACCGTCGGCCTCGGGTTCACCTACGGCCCGCAGGCCGCGCTGTACGCCGAGCTGTTCCCGGCATCCATCCGCTTCTCGGGAGTCTCCATCTCCTACGCGATCGGGGCCATCCTCGGCGGGGCGTTCGCACCCACGATCGCCCAGGCGATCGTCCAGGCGACGGGGTCGACCACGGGCGTGACCTGGTACCTCGCCGGCATGACGGTGCTGGGCCTCGTCGCGACCCTGCTGCTGCGCGACCGCAGCGGCATCCCGCTCGGTCCCGACCACGAGGCGGAGCAAGCCGTGAGTCCCCTCTACGGCATGTCGAAGGCGTGAGCCGGAAAGGCGACGACGATGCAGTTCCACCACCACGGGTACGTCTCGGAGGATCCGCGGGTGCTCCCCGCCGCCGGCACGGGCCTCGACCGTCCCGCCGCGCTGCCCGACGAGGTCGACGTGCTCATCGTGGGCTCGGGTCCGGCAGGGATGCTGCTGGCCGCGCAGCTGTCGCAGTACCCCGATGTCGTCACCCGCATCGTGGAGCGGCGCAGCGGACGCCTGCCGCTCGGTCAGGCCGACGGCATCCAGCCGCGCAGCGTCGAGACGTTCCAGGCGTTCGGCTTCGCCGAACGCATCATCGCCGAGGCCTACAACATCGGCTGGATGAACTTCTGGGGGCCCGACCCCGAGAACCCGCGCGCCATCGTGCGCCGTTCGCGCACCGCCGACTACGCGTACGACATCAGCGAGTTCCCGCACCTCATCGTCAACCAGGCGCGCGTGCTCGACTACTTCGCCGAGGCGGCGGCCCACGGGCCCGGGCGGATCGTCCCCGACTACGGCATCGAGTTCACCGGGCTCACCGTCCACGACACGGGGGAGTATCCCGTCGAGGTGGGGCTGCGGGTCGTGGCCGGGCCGGACGCGGGAGACGAGCGGGTCGTGCGCGCCAGATACGTCGTCGGATGCGACGGGGCGCGCAGCGGCGTGCGGGCGGCGATCGGGCGCGTGCACGTCGGCGACATCTCGCAGCACGCCTGGGGCGTCATGGACGTGCTGGTCGAGACCGACTTCCCCGACTGGCGCATCAAGTGCGCGATCAACGCCGAAGCGGGCAACATCCTCCACATCCCGCGCGAGGGCGGCTATCTCAGCCGCGTCTACGTGGATCTCGGCGCGGTCGCCGCGGACGACGACCACCGGGTGCGCCAGACGCCGATCGAGGAGATCATCCGGCGCGCAGGCGAGATCCTCCATCCGTACACGCTCGATGTGAAGAGCGTGGCCTGGCACAGCGTGTACGAGGTGGGTCACCGGGTCACCGACGGCTTCGACGACGTGCTCGACGGCGGCCGCGACCCGCGGGTCTTCCTCACCGGGGATGCCTGCCACACCCACAGCGCCAAGGCCGGACAGGGCATGAACGTGTCGATGCAGGACGGGTTCAACCTCGGCTGGAAGCTCGGCTCGGTGCTCACCGGGCTGAGCCCGGCATCCCTGCTGTCGACGTACGGCGCCGAACGGCGTCCGGTCGCGCAGCAGCTCATCGACTTCGACAAGGAGTGGTCGTCGTTGATGGCGAGGAAGCCGGAGGAGATCTCCGACCCCACCGACCTCGCGACCTACTACCTGGCGACGGCCGAGTTCCCGTCCGGATTCATGACGACCTACACCGCCGGCGCGGGCGTCGTGGCGAGCGACGCGTACCAGCACCTCGCGACGGGCTTCCCCGTCGGCAAGCGGTTCAAGAGCGCACCCGTGACGCTCGCGGCGGACGGCAACGTGGTGCACCTCGGTCATCACGCGAAGGCCGACGGCCGCTGGCGCCTGTACGCCTTCGCCGACGCCGCCGGCACGCGGGCCGACTCCGCCGTCGCCGGCTTCGCGCGGTGGCTGGCCGAGGCGCCGGACTCGCCCGTGCGCCGCTACACCCCGCACGGGAGCGACGTCGACGCGATCTTCGACGCCAAGGTGATCTATCAGGAGGGGTTCGAGGAGATCGACGTCACCCGGGCCCCCGCGATCTTCCGGCCCCGATCCGGTGCCCTCGCCCTCACCGACTGGGAGAAGGTGTTCGCCGCAGCACCGAACCGCTGGAGCGACGTGGACATCTTCGACGCGCGCGGACTGTCGCGGGACGGTGTGCTGGTCGTCGTGCGCCCCGACCAGTACGTCGCGGCCGTCCTGCCCCTGGAAGCGACGGACGAGCTGGCATCGTTCTTCGCGGAGTGGATGCTGCCCGTGGCGTGACCGGCCCCGTGGGGTCGGTGGTGTCGGCCGGCGGGGGGCGTCTCGACTCGCTGCGCCGCTCAACGGCCGGGGCGCTCTCCCGGTCCGTCAGTCGAGGTCGTCGAAACCGCTCACGCGCAGCTCCTCCGCATCGAGGTGGGCCTCGAGCCGCCGGGCGAGCAGGTCGTCCACCGTGCCCTCGCGACGCAGGCGCAGCAGCACCTCCCGCTTGCGGTCGAGCAGTGCGAGCTTGAGCCGGGTCATCTCCTCGAACCGGGTCAGCGGCGAGCGCTGCGTGAGATCGATCCCCGTCGACGCGGCCAGCATCGTCAGGGCCGTCACGCTCTCCGAGGCCGCCTCGGCGGGGGATGCCGCGGCATCCACGACGGCCTGCGCGCCCGTGTCGGGAGCCGACGGGGCGGCGACCATACCCTCGAGCTGGGCGATCTGATCGGCATCCGAGGCGGCCTGCGCCCGGGCGAAGGCACGGGCGTTGGCCAGCTCGAGCATGTCGTAGCCGTCGCGGCGCGCGCGTTCGCGGACCTCGTCGCTGATGCCGTGCTCGGCGGCGATGTCGTCGAGGGCCGCGATGGCGGCGCCCGTGATCGTGCGCTGAGCGAGCTCCAGCTCGTCGGCCGCCCACTCGTCGCTCGGCAGCTGCGCCCACCGCACGACCGCGGGCAGCAGCGGACCCTGCACGAGCAGGCTCAGCACGATCACCCCGGCGGTCACGAACACGACGGCATCCCGCCCGGTGAGGGGGTCGCCGGCCGACGTCGTGAGGGGGACGGACAGCGCGATCGCGAGCGAGACGGCGCCGCGGAAGCCCGCGACGGTGCTGACGATGCGGGCGCGGTTGAGCGAGCCCGGGCCGGTCCGGGCGGACAGGCCGCGCGTGCGCGGTCGCGAGAACGGGGAGACCAGCAGCTGGAAGACGTACCGGACCACCAGCAGCGCCGCCCACGCGGCGATCGTGAGCAGGACGAGCCCCCACAGCTCGCCGGGGGAGATCTCGTGGAGGACGAGCTGCACCTCGAGCCCGATCAGCACGAAGAGCGCCCCGTTGAGCAGGTACACCCCGAACGGCCACGCCGCCGTCGCCGTGCGGCGCGAGGCCGCCGTCGTGATGCGCGGGGAGGCCCAGGCGATGATGAGGCCCGCGAAGACGACGGCGAGCACCCCCGAGGCGTTGACGAGCTCGGCGAGCAGGAAGGCCGTGAACGGGACCAGCAGCAGGGTGACGTTGATCGACAGGGCGTTGCGCATCCGCCGCAGCGACACGTAGGCGAGCGCCGCCACCGCGATGCCCGCCGCCGCGCCGCCCAGATACGACATCAGCACCGTCGCGGTGATCGACCAGCCGGTGACGGTGTCGCCGAGGGCGACCGAGATCGCGATCGCGTAGAGCACGAGGGCCGTGCCGTCGTTGGTCAGGCTCTCGGCCTTGAGCTTCATGAACGTGCGCTGCGGCAGCAGGCGTCCGAGGGCCGCGACGGCGGTCGCGTCGGGCGGGGCCACCGCCGCGCCGAGGATCATCGCGGCGGGCCAGGGCAGGCCGAACATCGTCGCGACCCAGGCGACGGCGAACGCCGAGGCGACCACCAGCAGCGTGCTCATCGGGATGATGTACCGCAGCGACCGGCGCACGCCGCGCAGCGATGTCGTCAGGCTCTCCCAGAACAGCATGACCGGAAGGAACAGCAGCAGGACGGTCTCGGGCGGCAGCTCGATCTGCCGCAGCGCCGGGACGAAGCCGAGCAGCAGCCCGATGACGAGCAGGACCAGCGGTGTCGCCACGCGCAGCCGCGGCGCGAGGATCGTCCCCGCCAGCACCGCGAGCCCCAGCAGGACCGTGACTTCCAGGCCTTCCATGGCACCCCGTTTCCGCGCGCGCGTTCGCCGACGGCTTTCCCGTCGAACCCCAGTGTGCGCCACAGACACAGCGTTCCGACAGGCCCCGGCATTCCCGCCCGCGTCCTCGCCCCGCCGCTTCCGTATTCAGTCTCGATGCCGGGCTCGGCTCGGACCGGCCGCGGGATTCCGCGGTCGGTCCGCGGCTGGTGCGTGCGCAGACGGAGTACGGCACGCGCCGACGGATGGGAGCCCAGGGGCGGGGTCAGGAGTTCACGCGGATGATCTCCTGCTGGTAGGGGGCGATGACCGCGCCGGAGATGCGGCAGTCGAGCAGCAGGAACGGCCGGTCGGATGCCGGGGCCGCGGCCCATTCCCCGAGCATGTCCAGATCGTCGAGCGTGCGCACGACGACGCCGCGGGCTCCGACCGCGGCGGCGAGGCCGGCGAAGTCCACCTCGGGGATGAGCATCGGTCCGCGCGCCAGCCCCTGCAGGCCGTAGAGGTTGACCTCGGCGCCGTAGGCGGCGTCGTTCCACACGACGGCCAGCCCGCGGCCCGCGGCGACGCGCACGGCGGATTCGAGGTCGGCGAGCGCCATCAGCCCGCCGCCGTCTCCCGTGCACAGCACGACGGTGGCATCCGGCTTCGCCATCGCGGCGCCCGGCACCGAGGGGAAGCCGAGCCCGATCGACTGGTACGCCGTGCCGACCATCATCATCCGGTCGGGGGATGCCACGGGCCAGTACATGTTGGGCCACCCGAGGAAGTGGCCGCCGTCGGTGACGACGACCCGGTCGCGCGTCGACGGCGCGCTCTCCAGCAGCTCGCCGATGCGCGCGGCGACGGCGCGCGGGTCGAGGCGTCCGTCGGGAGCGAGGCGGTCGCCGTCCTCGCGCCCCCGCAGGGCCGCGAGATCGATGCTCTCGCGCCAGCCGCTCGGCGTCCGGCCGAGGGCGTCGAGCTCCGCGCACAGCGCCTCGGCGACCAGCCGCGCGTCGGCGCGGATGTACCCGCCGACGTGCGGATGCGTCGCCGCGGGGGCGATGTCGACCTGGACGACGCGCGTGCCGGGCGCGAACAGCGCGCCGAAGCGCATCGTGAACTGGTTGAGTCCCGCGCCGAAGACGACGGCGACGTCCGCGGTGGAGAGGAGCTCCATCGCTCCTTCGGCGCCGAACCCGCCCGTGACGCCCAGGTCGAACTCGCCGCGCGGGAAGATGCCTCGCCCGAGGGCCGTGGTCGCCGTGACGGCGCCGGTCGCGTCCGCGAGGCGGCCCAGGGCCGCGCCCGCACCCGCGATCCATGCGCCGCGACCGGCGAGGAGGACGGGACGCTCGGCGGCGGCCAGGGCCCGGCCCAGGTCGGCGATGGCGGCGCGGGCGAACGGCGAAGGCGCGAGAGGGGCGGGGAGCACCGGCTGGGGCGCCGCGGGCACCGGTCCCGCGTCGAGCTTCGCGACGTCGTAGGGGATCGCGAGCACGGTCGGCACCCGATAGGTCAAGGCGTGCTCGATCGCGATGACGGTGGTGGCCGCGGCATCCGTTCGACCCACCGTGTACGTGCGTGCGCCGACGGCCGACGCGAGCGCGATCTGGTCGACGCCCCAGGGCCGCGGCCCCGAGGTGGGCTCGTCGCCGACGACGAGCACGAGCGGCACGTGCGCCTGCACGGACTCCGCGAGAGCCGTGAGCGTGTTGGTGAAGCCGGCGCCGTAGGTGGCGGTCGCGGCGGCGAGCCGCCCGCTCGCGCGGTGATAGGCGTCGGCGGCGACGACGCCGCCCGCCTCGTGGCGGACCGCCGTGTAGTGCACGTCGGTGGAGCGCTCCAGCGCGTCGAGGACGTGGGCGTTGCCGTTTCCCATCACCCCGAAGACGTGGTCGATGTGGGCGGCGAGGGTCTGGGCGACGTGCGCGGACACGGTGGGCATGGGTCCTCCGGGAGACGGGACGGTGAATGGATGCCGTATGTGTCTCGCGTGCCCCTTTTTCGAGCACCGGATGCCGCGTCGCGTCCGGACGTGTCGATTATAGGGGCGGGGATGCCGGGGAGTACGGCCCGGGACCGCGTCGCCGATCCCCTCTCGCACGGGCAACCCCCGCGCACCCGGCGACAATCCGCGCGCGGCGCCGCCGCCGACAATGAGAGTCATCGCGCCGCACCGCCGCGCTCGGATCCACGAAGGAGACATCGATGTCCGACTCACCGACCATGCTCGACGAGGCCGCGCTGCTCGCGCGCGTCCAGGCCCCCGAAGGGGAGGGGCGCGAGATCCTCGACGCCGCCACCCGTGAGGTCATCGGGCGCGCCCCCGTCCAGTCGGAGGAGGAGCTCGACGCGGCGGTCGCACGGGCCAAGGCCGCCCAGCCCGCGTGGGACGCCCTCGGCCACGCGGAGCGCTCCGCCCTGCTGAACGCCGCCGCCGACGCGATCGACGCCAACGCGGAAGCGCTCGCGCGGCTCCTCTCGCGCGAGCAGGGCAAGCCGCTCAACGGTCCGAACGCGCGGTTCGAGGTGGGGGCGTGCTCCGCCTGGCTGCGCACGAACGCGGCCACCGTCCTGGAGCCCCAGGTGCTCGTCGACGACGCGAACCTGCACGCCGAGCTGGTCTACAAGGCGGCCGGCGTCGTCGGTGCGATCAGCCCCTGGAACTGGCCGATGATGATCTCGATCTGGCAGATCGGCCCGTCGCTGCGGATGGGCAACACGGTCGTGATCAAGCCCAGCAGCAACACGCCGCTCAGCGTGCTCGCGCTGGTCTCGGTGATGAACGAGGTGCTCCCCGCCGACGTGCTCATCGCCGTGTCGGGCCCCGGCGCGGTGGGCGGGCGCCTGGCCGCCCACCCCGACGTCGCGAAGGTGATGTTCACCGGCTCGACGGAGGTCGGGCGCCAGATCATCGAGAGCTCGGCGGGCAACTTCGCGCGCCTGACGCTCGAGCTCGGCGGCAACGACGCCGGCATCGTGCTGCCGGACACCGACGTCAGCGCGATCGCCGACGACCTCTTCTGGGGCGCGTTCATCAACACGGGGCAGACGTGCGCCGCGATGAAGCGGCTGTACGTGCACGACTCCGTCTACGACGAGGTCGTCGACGCGCTCGCCGAGATCGCGGCGCGCACACCCATGGGCCCCGGCCTCGACGAGCGCAACGTCCTCGGCCCGGTGCAGAACAAGGCCCAATTCGACCTGGTCGCCCAGCTCGTCGACGACGCCCGCGCCCACGGCGGCCGGGTCGTCACCGGCGGCGAGGCGGCCCCCGAGCTCGGCGAGCTGTTCTACCGCCCGACGATCGTCGCCGATGTGACCGACGGCATCGCGCTCGTCGACGAGGAGCAGTTCGGTCCCGTGCTCCCCGTCATCCGCTACAGCGACATCGACGACGCCTTCGCGCGCGCCAACGCGGCCGAGGTGGGACTGGGCGCGTCGGTGTGGTCGAGCGACCCGGCCGAGGCCGCCTCCTACGCGACGCGCATGCAGTCGGGCACCGTCTGGGTCAACTCGCACGGCGGGCTGCACCCGATGGTCCCGTTCGGCGGCGTGAAGGCCTCCGGCTACGGCCTCGAGTTCGGCGTCGAGGGCCTGAAGTCGGTCGCCGTGCCGCAGGTCGTGAGCACCCCCGGCCGCACCTCCTGACCGCGCACGAGGAAGGGGCGGATGCCGCGGCATCCGCCCCTTCTTCGTGCGCGCCCCGGGAGCCGACGTCGCTCAGGCCGCGAAGACGCGCCGACCGGCGAACCAGGTCTCCACGACCCGGGCGTCGATCATGGCGTCGGGGTCGCCGCCGACGGCGTCGCGGTCGAGGATGACGAAGTCCGCCGACTTGCCGGGCGTGAGGCTGCCGGTCTCGTGGTCGATCCCCATCGCCCGCGCGGCGCTGATCGTGAAGGCCTCGAGCGCCTCGTCGGGGGTGATCGCCTGCTCCGGCCAGAGGACGCCGGGCGCGCGGCGCAGCGGGTCGGCGCGGGTGACGAGGCCCTGCATGCCCTCGAGCGGGTTCGGCGACTCGCTGACGGGCCAATCGGAGCCGCCGGCGACCAGCGCCCCGGCATCCAGCAGGGCGCGGTTGGGCTGCAGCTGCGCGGCGCGATCCTCGCCGAGCACCGCCGCGAGCGCCTGCGGGATGACCCCGGGGAACCAGATGAACGGGGAGATGTCGGCGACGACCCGCAGCGACGCCATCCGGCCGATGTCGTCGTCGGCGAGGTACTGGCCGTGCGCGATCTGGAATCGGGTGTCGGTGAAACCCTCGGCCCGCAGCCGCGCGACGGTGTCGAGGAACAGCCGCGCCGAGCCGTCGCCGGTGCAGTGGACCTTCGCGCCGAGGCCGCGGTCGGCGACCAGTCGCAGCCATCCGTACAGCTCGTCGCCGGTCATCGTCGTGGTGCCGGTGAAGCCGTCGCCGTGCTCGGTGTCGGGCAGGTACGGATGGAGGAAGCAGGCGGTGCGCGCGGGCGGCACGCCGTCGAGGAAGATCTTCACGAAGTCGGGGCGATGGTGCCGCGTGCGGAAGCGCTCGCCGGCGTCGATCAGCGCCCGTCCCACGGGATCGAACCCGAAGATGTCGTCGTTGATCGTCAGGCTCGACACCACCCAGGCATCCAGCTCGCCCGCCTCGTCCAGGGAGCGCAGCGCCTCGAGGATCTCCAGCGAGACGGCCGCGTCCTGGAAGGCCGTGATGCCGTAGCTCGCGAGCAGCTCGATCCCACGGCGCGACGCGCTCCGGTGCTGCGCCGCGGTGAGCGCCCCGTCGCGCGCGTGGGCCTGCGCGACGGGGATGCCCGCCGCCTCCAGGAGCACCCCGGTGGGATGCCCGTCGCCGGGGTCGAGCACCGTCACGCCGCCGTCGGGCAGGTGCCCGGCGTCGATGCCCGCCAGCTCCAGGGCGCGGGTGTTGGCCCAGCGGTTGTGCCGGCTGTCGTCGGAGAGCATGACGGGATGCCCGTCCGACGCCTCGTCGAGACGCGCGCGCGTGGCCGACGACGACAGCTCGTCCATGAGCGTGCTGGCCCACGAGCCGCCCGTGATCCACGCCCCGGCGGGCAGGGTGCGGGCGCGCTCGCGGACGAGTGCCAGGATCTCGTCGAGGCCGAGCGCGGAGCCGAACGACAGCTCGAACAGGTCGGTGATGCCGGCGATCGCGTGGTGGTTGTGCACGTCGATGAATCCGGGGTAGAGCGCCGCCCCCGCGAGGTCCCGCACGAGCGTGTCGGGACCGCGATGGGCCTCGATCTCGGCGGCCGATCCGACCGCCAGGATGCGGCCGCCCGCGACGGCCACGGCCTCGGCGCGGGGGCGCTCGGCGTCGGCGGTGCGGACGGTCGCTCCGGTCAGGATGAGTTCGGCGCTCACCTCAGCGCTCCAGCGGACGCGAAGGGTCGTACTCGGCGGGGTGGACGGTGTTGGACAGCAGGCGTCCGTGGGCACCGAAGGTGAAGTGGGTCTGTCCCGCGCCCGACTCGTCGGTGCCGAAGAGCACGCCGTGGGCGCGCAGCGCCTTCGCATCGCGGTGGTCGGCGACGGTGACCGACCCGCAGGGGATGACCTTCTCGCGCCACGTGAAGACGTAGATGCCGGGACGCAGCCGCCACACGGTGTTCTCGTCGGTGTCGGCGAGGCCCTGCTCGGGGCCGGCGAGGCACTGCCAGGTGTACCAGTGCGGCGACAGGTAGACGTGCTCGTACGCGTGCACGCTGGAGTACACCCAGAGGACGCGGCGGCCGATCAGCTCGCTGGTCGGGGCGGGGGCGTCGCCGACGGTGTCCACCTCGACGATCGAGCCCGGGGCGAACAGGTGGCGCACGGCCGTCGTGCCGGTCGCCGCCGTCCCCAGCAGGGAGATGACCGACAGGGCCCGACCCGAGCGGAGGTCGAGGAAGAGCGAGACCGCCTCCTCGGGGAGGTGGGTGTGGTGGAACTGCGCGTAGTAGAGGTCCTCGTCGACGCGGATCACCTCGCACGCGTCGGTCTGCGCCGACGGCGCCGTCTCGTCGCCGTCCCCGGGCCGGAAGTCCCACGACACGGTGCCCTCGCCGAAGGTGTGGCGGATGCGGGTGCCGCGCTCGTCCACGATCGTGAAGGTGCGGCCCGCGAGGTCGGAGGTGGGCTCGGCCTTGCCCGCGTCGAACCCGGGGGCGAGGCCGTCCAGGGGGAGCCAGGTCGACGTGTCGGACAGGTTGATCGTTTCGCTCATCGGGCGAGGTCCTCTCGGTGGTCGCGGCGGGCAGGGGTCGGCCCGGCCCGACGGGGCGTCGCGCGCCGTCTCTGCGATTGTGCGGCGTGCGCGGGCGGGATGGTTGACGGCGAGTGCGCGGCGGTGTGTCCTGCGTGCAGAGCCCCGCTCGCCCGCCGCGCGCTCCGGCAGGATGCCAGTGGCGGCAACGGATCGCCGGGGGAGGGCGTCGTGGATCTGCACATCGGAGGGCTTCGCGCCGTCGTCTCCGGCGGGGCCGGTGGGATCGGTGCGGCCGTGGTCCGCACCCTCGAGGCCGAGGGCGCGGTAGTCGCCGTGATCGATCGCGTCGCCGTGCCCGGTCGCCTGTCGGTCGTCGCCGACATCCGCGACGAGGCTGCGGTCGCGGAGGCCGTCGACACCGCCGCGGCGCGGCTCGGCGGCATCGATCTGCTCGTGTGCGCCGCGGGCATCTCCGGCCCCGTCGGCACGCCGCTGGGGCGCACCTCCCTCGCCGACTGGGACGCGGTCATGGCGGTCAACGTCACGGGCACCTTCCTCACGCTGCGCAGCGCCCTGCCGTGGCTCGCAGCCTCCGCGCAGGCGGCGGTCGTGATCGTCGCGAGCGACTCGGCCTTCGTCGCCACGGGCGGCATGGTCCCCTACGGCGCCTCGAAAGCGGCCGCGCTGCAGCTCGCGCGCGCCGCCGCGGTGGAACTGCAGCCGGACGGCATCCGCGTCGCCGCCGTCTGCCCGTCGATCGTGGACACCCCGATGAGTCGGGGCGATCTCGACCTCGCGACCGGTTTCTCCGATGTCGCGTATCCCGTGCAGAGCGCCGACGAGCTCGCGGGGACGATCGTCTACCTCCTCTCGCCGGCGGCGCGGGCCATCGCCGGCACCGGCATCGTCTCCGACTTCGGGTTCAGCGCCCGATCGGCCTTCCCCGCCTGAGTCGCCGGCGCGTCCGGCCCGCCCGAAAGGACACCGTCATGACCGAGCACGAGCAGCCCCCCACCCCGGTGGTCGTCATCACCGGCGGCGGCACCGGCATCGGCGCCGCGATCGCACGCCGCTACGCCGACGACGGCGCGCACGTCGTGGTCGTCGGCCGTCGCCCCGAGCCGCTCGCCGCGGTCGCCGCCGCCACGGGAGCCGTCGCGGTCGTCGCGGACGCCGCCGACGCGGACGCGGCGGCAGCGGCGGTCGCCGAGACCCTGGCCCGGTTCGGGCGGATCGACGTGCTCGTGGCCAACGCCGGGGGCCACGGCTTCTCCACGGTCCTCGACACCGGAGACGTCGCGTGGCACGACGCGCTGCGGGCGAACCTCGACACGGCGTTCGTCATGGCGCGCGCCGCCCTTCCCGCGCTCCTCGACAGTCGCGGGCAGATCGTGGTGGTCTCCTCGATCGCGGGGCTGTTCGCGGGCCCGTCGGTGGCGGGCTACACGGTCGGCAAGCACGCGCTGATCGGTCTCACGCGGTCGATGGCGCGCGACTACGGGCGCCGCGGTGTGCGGGTCAACGCGGTGTGCCCCGGGTGGGTGCGCACGCCGATGGCGGATGCCGAGATGGACGAGTTCGCCGCACACGCCGGTCTCGCCTCGCGGGAGGAGGCGTACGGCGTCGTGACGCGCGACGTCCCGCTGGGGCGGGCGGCGGAGCCCGCGGAGATCGCCGCGGTCGTGCGGTTCCTCGGTTCGGCCGAGTCGTCGTTCCTCACGGGCGCCGTGCTCGTCGCCGACGGCGGCGCCCACATCGTGGATGTGCCGACGATCGCGTTCGATCACGCGGGCATGTGACGGCCCCGGGGCGGCGGGCTCAGTTGGCGCGGCGGTAGGCGTTCGGGGAGACGTCGAAGGCCGCTTTGAACGCGCGGCTGAAGTGGGCCGCGTCGGGGAACCCCCACCGCGCGCCGACGGCCGCGACGGGCCGCTCCGCGAGCATCGGGTCGAGCAGGTCGCGCCGGCAGCGTTCGAGGCGGCGCTGTCGCACGACGGCGGACACCGTCGTGCCCGACTCCTGGAACAGCGTGTGCAGGTGTCGCACGGAGATGTAGTGCGCCGCGGCGATGGTCCCCGGAGACAGCTCGGGGGAGTCGAGGTTCTCGTCGATGTAGAGGTGGATGCGGTTCAGGAGGGCGCGGTGCGGGTCGGATGCCGTGGTGTCCAGACCGAGCTCGCGCACGACGGCCGTCGTGATCAGGTCGACGCCGCAGCGGGCCAGACGCACGCCCGTCGCCCCGGCGAACTCGCTCATGCGGCCGCCGAGGCGGGCGAGGAACGGAGCGACGACCGAGCCGATGCCGCCGTCTCCCGCGATGCGGGTCGCGGTGATCTGACGCATGACCTCGGGCGGCAGGCTCACGGCGTCGTGCCCGAACATGAGGACGAGATTGCGGAAGTCGTCGTCGAAGCTCAGCGTGTAGGGGCGGCTGGTGTCATAGATGGCGAAGTCGCCCTCGCGGAGCACGGCGTGCCGGCCGTCCTGCACGAGGATGCCGGTGCCCGAGAGCATGAGGCTCACCTTGAAGGCGGCGCGCGGCGAGCGGGCGATGAGATCGTCGGTGCGCTCGACGCGGTGGGCGGTGGCGCCCACCTCGGTGAGGTGGATGCCGTCGGACGCGCAGCCGCGGATGTAGGCGCGCAGGCCGGGGCGGGCCGATTCGACCCGCAGCGGCACGAAGGAGTCGTTCACGGCGGTGCGGAACCGATCGATGCTGTCGAAACGATGGAGTGTGGCGCTGGGCGCCGCCGGGCTCGCTGACATGGATGACCTCGCCTCGTTGCGGTGGTGCTGTCGGGTGATTGCCATGATCCTTTTTATCCGACGCTTGGAGGACCATAATGTCGGGATTGTTACCGTGCTGTGACAATGCGCCGTGAAAAATCGGTGTGACGCGCGCCGCCGTGTCGCCGCCGCGCCCCCGTCGTGCCGGACGGGGCGTCAGCGGAGCATCTGCAGGGCCGTGTCGAGCATGGCCTCCATGCGCGCGGGCTCGCGCGAGTCGGGCAGGAGGATCCCGGTGCCCTGGACGCCGGTGAGCAGGGCCAGCAGGGCATCGCCGGCGGCGCGGGGATCGAGTCCCGGCCGCAGCTCGCCGGACGCCGCGGCCTCGGCGAGGAGCGCGTCGAAGTGCGCGCGCCACTGCGTCATCATCGCCCGGAACAGCTCCGCCATCTCGTCGTCGGCGGCGGCGTGCTCGAGGAAGGGGATGACGATCCGCGCCTCGAGCAGTCGCTCCTCGTCGACCGGCAGGGTCTGCACGAGAAACTGCCGCAGCGCCGCGACGCCGGTCGCGTGGGTCTGGGCGATCGCGGCGAGGTAGCGCGTGTTGGTGGCCTCGTACACGAGCTCGAACGCCGCCGTGAGGATCGCCGACTTGTTGGGGAAGTAGTGCGTGATGCTGCCGTTGGCGAACCCGAGCTCACGCGCGAGCTCGCGCATCGTCATGGCGGCGATCCCGCGCTCGGCGATGAGGCGCCAGGTCGCGCGGATGATCTCGGTGCGCATCGCCTCGTGGTCGACGAGTCGAGGCACGGTCTCCCCTTCGGATCTGGGCGGTGGCGGGCGGCGTTGTGCCCACTCTAGGCGCTCGTCTGGCTGAGCTCCTGCTGGTAGCGGCGCTGGCGGCGGGGGGGGGGGGGGGGGGGGGGGGGGGGGGGGGGGGGGCGATCGAGCGCGCGACCGCCTGCTGGATCCCCCGGTCGAGGCCGACCGCGATCACGAGCGTCAGGCCGACGAGGATCGTCTGGATGTACGGGGAGATGCCGAGGATGACGAGCCCGTTCTTGAGCACGCCGACGAAGGCGAGGCCGTAGAGGACACTGCGGATGCGTCCGGATCCTCCCTCGAACGCGACGCCGCCGAGCAGGACCACCGTCAGTGCGTCCAGCTCCATCCCCTGTCCGACGATCGGGCTGACGGCGCCGAGCTTCGCGGCGAGCAGCAGCCCGACGAACCCGGCGACGGCACCCGTCACGACGTAGGTGCTGACGCGGATGCGGTTGATCCTCAGACCCATCAGCTGCGACGCGCGCAGGTTGCCGCCGACGGCCAGGATCTCGCGGCCGCGTGTCGTGTGGTTGAGCACCCACCAGGCCACCACGATCGCGGCGACCAGCAGGATGATCTGGATCCGCACCCCGAACGGGGCGAACGAGCCGAGGGACGTGAACGAGGACGGCAGGCCGCTCACCGTCTTGCCGTTGGTGAGGAACAGTGCGAGCCCGCTCCACGCGCTCATGAACCCGAGGGTCACGACGAAGGAGTTCAGCCCGAGCACCGAGACCAGGGTGCCGTTGACGAGTCCGGCGCACGCGCCGACCGCCACCCCGACGACGATGCCGGCCACCGGGCTGCCGGTGCCCACCATCGTCAGCCCGCCCACGACGGCCGACAGGGTCGCCACGGAGCCGACCGAGAGGTCGACGTTCGCCTGCATGATGAGGAAGGCCACCGGCAGGGCGATCAGGCCCAGTTCGGCGATCTGGAGCACGATGGTCTGCAGGTTGCCGACGGAGATGAAGCGCGGATTGAGGATCGCGAACAGCGCGATCAGCAGGACGAGGGCGATGAGCACCCCGTTCTGCACGAGCAGGAGACGGATTCTCTCGGCGGTGATGCGGGGCATAGTCGTCACGCTGCGGCGAGCTCGAGCAACGAGCGCAGCAGCTCCTCCTCCATGTGTGGGCCGTGGGCGATCTCCGCGGCGCGGTCGGAATAGATGGTGTAGGCGCGGTCGCACATGCGGGCGATCTCGTCGGACTCGGATGACGCGACCACGACGGTCACGCCGCTCGCCGCGAGTGCGCGCAGCGCGCGCACGATGTCGTTCTTCGCGCCGATGTCGACGCCCTGGGTGGGTTGGTTGAGCAGGAGCACGCGCGGCGTCCGGGGGAACATCCACCGCGCGAGCAGGTGCTTCTGCTTGTTGCCGCC
Organism: Microbacterium sp. MPR-TSA4; assembly: GCF_058792815.1. Lineage (NCBI taxonomy): Bacteria > Bacillati > Actinomycetota > Actinomycetes > Micrococcales > Microbacteriaceae > Microbacterium > Microbacterium sp. MPR-TSA4. The sequence goes on along the minus strand of NZ_JBXAFF010000018.1, from coordinate 41,395 downwards.
GGAGAACGCGCCGATCGGTGCGCCGCCGCCGGGTCCGATCATCTTCAGCGACTCGCGTGCCGCCCGGTACGGTGCCTCACCGGTGCGCGCGCCGATCCAGCCGAAGCGCGACAGGCCGCGCAGCCACGGCAGCAGGGTGTTCTCGCGCGCCGTGAGGTTCTTCACCAGGCCGTCCGACTCGCGGTCGGCGGGGGACATGAACACGCCCGCGGCGATGGCCGCCGCCGGATGCCGGGGCGCGAACCGCCGGCCGTCGAGCGTGTACGACAGCTCTCCCGCCACCGCGTCGTGCCGCCAGCCGAAGACGCTCTCGAGGACGGCGAACTGCCCGCCCGCGGCCATGCCGAACAGCCCGACGATCTCGCCCTCGTGGAACGACAGCTCCATGGCCCCGGCGACCCGCAGCACCTCCGCCCCGCGCGCGGCGGGCGTGTACTCCTCCAGGTCGTGGAAGTCGGGGGCGAGCGCGACGGCCAGATCGCGGATGCCGAGGGTCGCCGCGGGCTCGTCGCGCACGAGCCGCCCGGCATTGAACACCACGACCCGGGTGCACACGTCGAGGATGTCGGGCAGGCGATGCGAGACGTACACGACGGTGGTCCCCTCCGCCGCGAACCGACGGATGAGCGCGTGCAGCGTCGCGGTCTCGGCGGCTCCGAGCGCGGCCGTGGGCTCGTCGAGGAACAGCACCTTCATGTCGCCGCGCACCAGGCCGCGGGCGAGGTCGACGAGCTGGCGTTGACCCACGGGCAGCACGCCGACGAGCGTCGCCGTGTCGAGGTCGGCCAGGCCGACGCGGCCGAGCGCCGCACGGGCGAGCTCGCGCCGGTCCCCGCGGTGGACGTGGCTCTGCCCGAGGAAGAGGTTGTCGAGCACCGAGAGGGTGCCCACGAGCGCGGGCTCCTGGCTGACCACGGTGACGCCGCGGGCCGCGACGGCGGCGGGCGTGGGGGCGGCCACCACCTCGTCGTCCAGCTCGTAGTGGCCGGCCGTCGGCTTCACGACGCCGGCCGCGACGTTGATGACGGTCGACTTGCCGGCGCCGTTGTGGCCGAGCAGGCCCACGATCTCCCCGGCATCCATCGCGACCGTGATGTCGTCGAGGGCGCGGGTGGCGCCGAAGTCGACGGTGACGCCGCGGAAGGCGATGCGGGACATGGGTCTCCTCGGAGGGGGATACGACGGGGGAGGGGGAAGAGGACGCCGGGACGGAGCGGATCCCCGTCCCGGCGCCCCGCGCTCAGCCGTTCGCGGCGAAGTCGGCCACGTTGTCGGCCGTCACCTGCGTCACGCCGACCTCGATGTTCTGCGGCTTCTCGCCCTTCGCGGCGGCGAGCAGCAGGTCGACGTTCGCCTTGGCGAGGTCCTGCGCCTTCCACGCGAACGACGTGCGCCAGATGTCGGTGCCGCTCTCGATGAGCCCGAGCACCTCCTTGTTCGCGTCGGTCGCCGACACGTAGTACCCGGCATCCGTCGCCGAGACGCCGGAGTCGAGCAGGGCCTGACGGGCGCCGAGCACCATGTCGGCGCCGATGCCCAGCCAGACCTTCGTGTCGGGGTCGGCGGTGAGCTGGCTCTGGGCGACGCTGTAGCCGACGTCGCGCGTGGTGGCCTCGAGGGGGTACAGCTTCACGGAAGCCTTCGTGGACTGCACGCCCTCGGTGAGACCCTTGAGCTGATCGATCCCGAGGCCCGTCTGCGTGTCGGCGAGGAGGGCCACCGACACGGTCGTCGAGCCGTACTCCGTCGCGATCCACTCGCCCGCGGCCTTGCCGACGGCGAAGCCCGCGTCGTAGTTGGAGATCTCGGTCGTCGCCGTCACCCCGTCCCAGGTCACCGCATAGCTGACCACGGGGATGCCGGCGGCCGTCGCATCGCTCGTGACGGACACCATCGACGCGGGGTCCACGGGGAACCCGCCGATCGCCTTGACGTCACCGCGCGTGATCCACGACTGCCAGTCGCCGACCTGGGTCTGCACGTCGAAGGACGGGTTGTCGGTCAGGAACTCGTAGCCGGCGTCCTCGATCATCGGCTTCATCAGCTCCAGCTGCGAGGCCCAGATCGCCACGTCCTGCGAGGCGAAGCTCCACGCGATGGCGCCCTGGGAAGCGCCGGCGGTGGAGCCTCCCGCGGCGTCGGACGAGGCGGAGCAGCCGGCCATCGTCACGGCGAGGCCGGTGGCCGCGAGGAGGGCGGCGGTGCGGCCGAGCCCCTTCATCAGCGCGGTGTTCATCATGAGTGCTGTCCTCTCGGAGGTCGCGTCGCATCGGGCATCGGTCTGCCCGTTCCGCCCGGTCGGGCGTGCGACGTCGGGAACGTGCGGCCACTTTCGCCCGCCGACGGGGCGGGCTCAACGAGGGGCGCCGCATCGGGCGCCCGAAGTCAACGCACGTGCCCGTCCAGGCAAGAGCGCCGGCCGGATGCCGTACGGCGTGCGCGCGTCGTCAACTCACCCGCATCGCCCGGCAACCCGGCGCGGGCGCGGGTCCGTCATACTCGCTCGCAACCCGTGGCGGGCCGCGTTCCCCGAGACGCGGCGGCCACGTCCACCCGTTCGACAGGAGTCCGCATGTCCGCATCCGACACCGGCACCGGCACGCTGAAGGCGAATCAGCTGGGCGTGCCCGCGATCGTCTTCCTCGTGCTCGCCGCCGTCGCCCCGCTCACCGTCGCGATCGTCGTGATGCCGCTCGCGATCGGCTTCGGCAACGGCGGCGGCATCCCCGTCGCCGTCCTGATCGTCGCGGTCGCGCTGCTGCTGTTCGCCGTGGGCTACGCCCAGATGACCCGCGACCTCGTCAACGCCGGCGGCTTCTACGCCATCGCCGTGAAGGGTCTCGGCCGCACGGCGGGGCTCGTGACGGGGATGATCGCGACCCTCGGCTACAACTTCTTCGTCGCGGGGGCCCTCGGCACGATCGGCTTCTTCACGGGAGCGGTGGTGCTGCCGGCGCTGTTCGGCATCGAGCTGAACTGGTTCCTGTGCGCCGTCGTGCTGTTCGTCGTGGTCTTCCTCCTGGCGCGCGCCGGCATCCACGTCAGCGCGGCCGTGCTGGGGGTCGCGCTCGTCCTGGAGACCCTGATCCTGCTCGCCTTCGCGGTATCGGTGCTGGTCAACACCGGTTTCAGCCTGGACGCCTTCACCCAGGCCTTCAGCCCCGAGATCCTCGTCGGCGGCTCGATCTGGATCGGCCTGCTGCTCGTCGCGACGGCGTTCATCGGCTTCGAGGCGACGGCGCTGTTCGGTGAGGAGGCGCGCGAGCCGCGCACGACGATCCCGCGGGCCACCTACGCCGCGATCGTGATCATCGGCGTCCTGCACGCGATCGTCGGCTGGGCGATCGTCAGCGCCGTGGGCGTCCCCCAGGCGCAGGCGGACGCCCTCGACCACCTCGCCGCCGGCGACATGACCCTCGTCCTCATCGACCGCTACCTGGGTCCGGTCGTCGGCGCGATCACGCTCGTCCTGCTGGTGGTGAGCCTCTTCGCCGCGCAGCTCGCGTTCCACAACTCGGCGGCGCGCTACCTCTACGCCCTGGGGCGGGCGCGGGTGCTGCCCGCCTGGCTCGCGCAGACCAACCGCAACGGGGCGCCCCAGCGCGCGCTGCTGGTGAACCTCGTCTTCGCGATCCTCGTGGCCGCCGTCTTCGCGGTCGTCGTCCAGCCCGACGCGGACGGCAACCCGCTGCCGCCGGTGCTCACCGTCGTGCCGGTCGGACTCGGCTTCGGCACCCTCGCGGTCATGATCGTGCAGGCCATCGCCGCGCTGGCGGTCGTCGTCCACTTCCGCCGCAAGCGCGACCCGCGGCTGTGGAGCACCTTCATCGCGCCGGGCCTGGGTTTCGTCGCCCTGTTCACCTTCAGCATCATGGCGCTGCTGAACTTCACCCTCGTCGCCGGCTCGGACGCCCTGTACGTCCAGCTCATGCCGTGGCTGCTCGTGCTGGCGCTCGTCGGCGGCGTCGCCTACGCCGCGTACCTCAAGGCGAAGAAGCCCGAGGTGTACGCCGGGCTGTCGGCGGACCTCGAGAACTTCGAGGAGCTCGCGGAGCTCTGAGTGCCGGGCGGTGGCCGTCATCGTCGTCAATCCCCGATGACGGCCACCGCCGCCTCGATCGCGCGCAGCACGGTCGTGTCGTGCGCCGAGCGCGGGCCCGGGACGTAGCGGGCGCCGCTCAGGCCGCCGCCCTCCCAGCGGCCGGGCCCGGAGCGCTCGTAGCGCTCCCAGTCGACGGGGCTGCCGTAGTCGTAGCCGACGCTGATCCCCGTGAACGGCGCCATTCCGAACAGCAGCGGCACCTCGGCGATGCTCCCGGCCGGCTCCGCGTCGACGGTCACGGCGAGGCGGCAGCGCAGTCCGGGCAGTTCGGTCACGTCCAGACGGATGCGGCGGCGTCCCGGTCGCAGCGGCGCGGACGGGCACCGGTGCATCGCGCCGTAGGCGTTGTAGGCGAGGTGCAGGCCCTCGTCGTCGACGAAGATCGTGTACCCGCCGCCCTGATCGCCGTGCGCGAGGAGCACGCCGCGCGAGGCGGCGGTCACGGTGACGTCGATCTCGACGTGGAACGAGCGCAGCACCGTCAGCCGCGCCGACCGGTAGCGTTCCAGCGGCGGACGGAACGCGGGCACGACGACGGGCTCGGACAGTGCGCCCTCCGACGCGGGGCGCACGCTGTAGAGCGTGCCGTCGTCGTCGAGGGGGAACACGGTGTTGCGCCAGGCCTCGTCGCGCCAGCGCTGCGCCAGGCGACGGACGACGTGCGGGTGGTCGCCGGCGATGTCGCGCGTCTCCGTGGGATCGCGGTCGAGGTCGTACAGCTCCCAGACGCCGCCCGCGGCGCCCTCGGCGCGCGTCGGTGCGGTCGGCGCGACCGCTTTGAGCCCGGTGTCGTACAGCGCGCGGCGACCGACGCACTCGAAGTACTGGCGCTGCCGACCGGCGGCATCGGCGTCGTACAGCGTCGCCGCGAACGACGATCCGTCGATCTCGACCGTCGGCGCGCCCTGGCGGTGCGCGAGTGCGGGCGTGCCGGTCAGCTGCAGGACGGTGGGCGCCAGGTCCGACACGAACACGAACTGCCGACGGATGCCGGTGGTCGCCCCCTCGGGGGCATGGGGCCACGACAGGATCAGCGGGGCGTGGACCCCACCTTCGTACGTCGACGACTTGAACGCCCGAAACGGCGTGTTCGAGACCCGGGCCCAACCCGCGGGGTACTGGCTGAACAGACGGGGGCCGCCGATCAGATCGGGATCTCGCGGCACGTCGCGCACCCAGTCGGGCGGCAGGGCGAGGTCGGCGCCGAACTGGGCGAAGTAGCTGCGGGTGCCGTGCGGGCCGCCCTCCGCGGTGCCGCCGTTGTCGCTCGTGACGATGATGATCGTGTCCTCGCGCTCGCCGAGCTCCTCCAGCCGTGCCACGAGCCGTCCGACGCTCTGATCGATCTCGTCGACCGCCGCCGCGTACACCTCCATGTGGCGCGCGAACAGCGCCCTGTCCTCGGCCGTCAGCTCCTCCCACGCGGGGATGCCCGCGGCATCCGGCAGGTCGTCGCCGGGCAGTGCGGCGTCGGCGCCGACGATCCCCTCGGCGCGCTGGCGGGCGAACCGCTCCTCGCGCACGCGCTGCCAGCCGGCCTCGTAGCGGCCGCGGTACTTCTGGATGTCGACCGCCTTGGCCTGGATCGGCCCGTGCACCGACGTGTGGGCGAAGTAGAGGAAGAACGGCTTGGTCGCGTCGTTGGCGCGCAGATCGTCGATCATCCCGAGGGCGCGGTCGGTGAGGTCGTCGGTGAGGAAGTAGCCCTCCGGGAAGGCGGGGACGTCGACGGGCGAGTTGTCCGCCACCAGGCGATGCGGGTGGTGCAGCGACGTGAAGCCGTCCATGCTGCCGAAGTATCGGTCGAAGCCGCGCTGGAGCGGCCACGACGACTTGTCCGCGCCGTCGTGCAGACGCGACTCCACCGTCAGGTGCCACTTGCCGACCATGAACGTCGCGTAGCCGCCCGCCCGGAGGGACTCGGCGAGCGTCGCGGCATCCGCCGGCAGCTCGCCCGCGAACCCCGGATAGCCCGGATCGATGTGGGCGACGTAGCCGAAGCCGGCGCGGTGCGGGCTGAGCCCCGTCAGCAGCGCGGCGCGCGACGGTGAGCACATGGGGGCGGTGTGGTAGTTCGTGAACACCCAGCCGTCCCGCGCCAGTCGGTCGATGTGCGGGGTGTCGATCTCGCTGCCGAACGGTCCCAGATCGCTGAAGCCGAGGTCGTCGATGAGCATGACGATCACGTTCGGCGCTCCGGCGCGCGCCGACGCCGGAGCGTTCCACGACGGGGTCGACTGCGACGTGAACTCCGCGGCCCGGCCGCGGAAGCGTTCGTACCCGCGGGCGTGCGCGGTCATTCAGCGCGCCCCGCGGATGAGCGCGAGGATCTCTCCGCGCAGCTCGGCGAACGCCGGCTGGGCGCGGGTGGAGATCTGGTCCCGCGGTTCGGGGAAGTGCACCTCGAGGATCCGGGAGACCGTGGCGGGCTTGCTGCCCAGGACGATGACGCGGTCGGAGAGGTAGACGGCCTCGTCGATGTCGTGGGTCACGACGACGATCGTCATCCCGAACTCGTCGCGGATCCGCAGGCACAGATCCTCCAGCTCGAACCGGGTCTGGGCGTCGACCGAGGCGAAGGGCTCGTCCATCACGAGCACCTCCGGACGGTAGGCGACCGCGCGGGCGATGGCGACGCGCTGCTGCATGCCGCCCGAGAGCTGCCACGGGTACTTGTCCTCGGCGCCCGACAGGCCCACCGCGCGCACGGCCGCGGCGATGCGCGCGGCCCGTTCGGCCCGCGACAGGCCCAGGTGCGCGAGCGGCATGGCGATGTTGCGCGTCACCGTCAGCCAGGGCATGAGCGAGCGGGTGTACTCCTGGAACACGAGCGCCATCTCGCGCGGAGGGCCGTCGATCTCGGCGCCGTCGACGAAGGCGGCGCCCGAGCTCGGATGCTGCAGGCCGGCCAGACACGTCAGCAGCGTCGTCTTGCCGACTCCCGAGGGGCCGACGATGCAGGCGATCTCGCCCGCGCCGACGTCGAAGCTCAGATCGTCGATGACGAGGACCTCGCCCCGCTTGGTCGGGTACGACTTCGAGAGGCTCCGGACGGACAGACGCGCGGTGTCGGCGCGGCGGGGGGAGCCGGCGTTGAGGGTGTTCACAGTTCTCTTCCCATCTGCTGAGCGGCGATGTACCAGCGCAGGACGCCCCTGCGCAGGAGGCCGAAGAGCGCGGAGGTGGCGTATCCGATGACGCCGAGCAGGAGGATCCCGGCCCACATGTCGGCGATGGCGAACGACTGCTGGGCCAGCAGCGTCGCGGCGCCGAGCCCGCTCGACGAGCCGAGCATCTCGCTGGCGATCATGACGATGAAGGCGGTGACGAGGCTGACCTGCATCCCGGAGAGGATGCGGGGGCTCGCCGCCGGCAGGGTGACCAGCGCGACGCGCGTGGGCAGCGGCATCCGGTAGGCGCGCACGACCATCTTCAGCACCGGGTCCACCGCGCGCACGCCGTCGATCGTGGCGATCAGCGTGGGGAACAGGGCGGCCAGGGTGATGGACACGATGCGGGTCTCGTTACCGAAGCCGATCAGTGACACGAAGATCGGCACGAGCGCCACGGGCGGGATCGCGCGGAAGAAGTGCAGGACCGGATCGACGAACCAGGAGACCGGGCGGACGAGCCCGAACACCGTGCCGAGCACGATGCCGAGCACCGAGGCCAGCGCGAACGACAGGAACAGGTTGCCGAGGGAGGATCCGACGTCCAGCCAGAACCGGGGCGCGGCGGACATCTCCACGAGGCGGCGGAGGATGGTCTGCAGCGGCGGGAAGAACGCGTTCGTGGAGGATGCCGAGGCCACCCACCACGCCGCGACGAGCAGGATCGGGACGGCGGCTTCGACCGCGACCAGGACGCCGCGCGGCACGCGGCGGGCCCGGGTGCGTCGCAGGCGCGCCGTGCTGATGTGCCCGGTGGGCACCGAGGCCGCCATCAGCGCGCCCCCTCGCGGTATTGCGGGTGCCAGTGCAGGAGCCGGCGTTCGGCCCACTGGCTGACCCCGGCGACGACGAGGCCCAGTGCACCGAGGATCAGCACATAGGCGAACAGCGCCGTCCGGCTGCCGGAGAGCTGCGCGAGCAGCAGGCTCTGGCCGAGCCCCGGACCGCCGCCGAGGAGGCCGGCGACCACCGCGACGATCAGCGCGGTCGGCGCGGCGACCCGCATCGCGGTGCCCACGTAGGGCAGGGAGCTGGGCAGCACGACCCGCAGGAGGATCTCGCCGCGACCCATGCCGTAGGAGCGCGACGTCGCCAGGGCGACGGGATCGGTGTCGAACACACCCGCCGAGGTCTGCATCGCGATCGCGAAGACGCAGCCGAAGAAGACGAGGAAGATCCCCATGCTCGCCGTGGGGCCGAGCACCAGCACCACGACCGGCAGGATCACGATCGGCGGGATCGGCTTGAGGAACTCGAGCGGCACGCGGGTGGCGTGCAGCGCGAGCGGCGAGGTGCCGATGCCGATGCCGACGGCGATGCCGACGACCGCGGCCAGGGCCAGCCCCCCGAGGGCCATCGCCAGGGTGCTGGCGACGGCCGACCAGAGATCGGCCGTCCCCAGCAGCCCCACGGCCGCGGCGATCGCGTCCGTGGCGGGCGGCAGCGGCGACCCGGCGAGCGGCCCGACGGCGGCGTACTGCCACGCGCCGAGGGCGGTGATCACGCCCGCCGCGCCGACGGCGGCCTGCTTGGCGAGGGTGCTCATCACGGTGCGGGGACGATGACGCCCGACAGCGAGACCGGCGCGGGAAGGAAGCCGAGGGTGACGAGCGTGTCGTCGACGCGCTGGATGTCGGCCTCGCGCACCTCGGTGGGCCAGTACGGCACGGTCGCGTCGGCGACGGACACGGACGACTTCACGGCGTCGATGCCGGCCTGGACCGCTTCTTCGGGGTGCTCGTTCGCGTAGGCGTTCGCCTTGGCGATCGCGCGCTGGAAGGCCGCGATCGCGTCGGCCTTGCCCGACACGGTGGACGCGCCCGCCGTCCACAGCCCGACGGCGCCCTCGCGGAAGAACTGGATGCCGGGGGAGGCCACCAGGTGCGCCCCCGCGGCCGCGGCCTGGTCGGTGAACGGCGTCACGAGTCCCGCGGCATCCACACTGCCCGCCGCGAGCGCCGCCGCGGCCGAGGTGAAGTCGAGCACGACCCAGTTGATCGACGCGGGATCGACCCCCGCATCCTCGAGGGCCGCCGAGATCGTGACCTCCAGCTGCGCCTTGCGGGCCGGGACGGCGATGGTCTTGCCGGCCAGCTGGTCGAGGCTCGTGATGCCGCTCTGCGCGCTCGCGTAGAGCCCGCTGTCGTCGAGGCTGGCGGCGTCCGCTTCGTCGGCGGCGCCGTCGCGGTAACCGTCCGCGGCGGCGACGATCTTGAGCGGAACGCCCTGGCTGAGGGCGTTGAGCACCGGGATGCTCGGGGCGTAGGCGAGGTCGACCTGGCCGCCCTGCGCGGCGGCGAGACCGGCCGGCGGATTCGCGACGACCGAGGTCTCGATCTCCAGACCCTCCTCGGCGAAGAAGCCCTTCTCGACCCCGAGGTGGAGGGCCCCGTCGGCGAGCAGGCCGATCGTGGCGACCTTCAGCGTGGTGGACGCGCCCCCTCCGGAGGTCGCGCCGGTGTCGGCGGGGGAGGAGCCGCAGGCGCTCAGGGCGATCGCGAGCGCGGCGGCGGTGGTGGCGGCGAGGAGCGTGCGGCCGCGGCGGGAGAGCAAGGTCATGGGGATCTCCTTCGAGGGTGCGGATGGTGCGGGTCGGGCGTCGGCATCGCGAGGATGCGTCGTGACGGCGGACAGCGGTGGGGACGAGGCTTCCTTGCTTTCGTCACCATGTGGTGACTAAAAGCTAGTCCCGATTCTGTCGGGGTGGTATTACGTTCGGGTAACGGTTTGTAACCAATTGGAGACGAAAAAGCGGGCGCCGTAGGATGCGGGGAGAACGGAGGGCTTCTGTGCCGAAGATCGTCGATCATGACCAGCGTCGCGAGCTCATCGTCGATGCGACGTGGCGTCTCATCGAGCGGGGCGGATTCGAACGCGCCACCATGCGGGAGATCGCGGCGGAGGCGGGCTTCGCCCACGGGGCCCTGCAGCGGTACTTCCCGAACAAGGAGAGCCTCCTGGCCGCGGCCTTCGTCCGCGCGCACACCCGCACGAACGAGCGTTCCCGGGAGGCGCTCGCCCGTCAGCGCGGGCTGACGGCCCTGCGCACCCTGTGTCACGAGATCATGCCGCTCGGTGTCGAGCGCACCCTCGAGGCGCGCGTGGTCGTCGCCTTCTGGGATCGCGCCGTGCAGGACGAGGAGCTCTGGGACGCGCACCGCGCGAACGCGCTGGCCTGGCGACGGCAGATGGCCGCCTCGCTCGCCGAGGCCCGTGAGGACGGGGAGATCCGTGACGACGTCGACATCGACGTCGTCATCGACCAGATCACGAGCTTCAACGCCGGCCTGCAGATCATGTGCCTGCTCATGCCCGACACCACCACGCCCGAGCGCCAGGTCGCGGCGCTGGACGATCTGCTGGACGGCCTGCGTCCGCACCGGGCGGTGCCTCAGCCCTCGTAGACGACCCGTCCACCGACCATCGTCAGATCCGTGCGCAGGTCGGCGAGCGCGCCGATCTCCTCATCCGGGGGCCATTCGCCGGAGAGCACCACCAGATCCGCGGCGAACCCGGGCGCCAGCCGCCCCTTCCAGCTCTCGGCACCGTCCAGTCGCGCCGCGTTCACGGTCATCATGGCCAGCGCGTCCATCCCGGTGACCGCCTCCGGATCGCCCGCGCGGCGGGCCCCGTCGATCTGGGTGCGCTCGACGGCGGCGATGATCGCCGGGCGCCAGTCGGGATCCACGACGGGGGCGTCCGAGGACAGCGTGACAGCGACGCCGGCCCGCAGGGCGCTCGCCAGCGGCTGGCGCTGCTCCTGGCGCTCCCGCCCGAACAGCCGATGGCCGAGATGGCACACCGCCGTGGAGATGACGGGGTTGGCCGTCCACCCGATCCCGGCGGCGGCGAGCGCGTCCATCCCGTCCGCCGGGAGGAAGTCGCCGTGGATCAGGTACGGGCGGGTCGCGCTCGTCGCCGGGCGGTTCGCGAGGCTCGACACGACGGCATCCGACGCGGCGTCTCCCGTGGCGTGCACACCGGCCTGCAGTCCCGCCTCGGCGATGACGCCCAGGATGTCGTCGAGCTCGCGCAGGCGGGCCTGGTCCGTGTCGCCCGCGACGGCCAGGCGGCCCCGGGTGTGCGGGTCGCCGTACGGCTCCCGGTGCCAGGCGGTTGCGCTGCGGGGGATGCCGTCGGCGAAGACCTTCACCCCGGCGATGCGCAGGCGACGCTCCTCTCCCGCGGCGAGGCGCGGTGCGCCGGCGATCCCCTCGCGGACCGTGCGCGCGGTCTCGCCGCCCGTACCGGAGAAGAGCAGCAGCACCTGGGTGCGGACGGTGAGCCGGTCCTGCGCGGACAGCCGCCGCAGCGCCTCCAGCGCCTCGTAGGAGGCCGACCCGTCGAACAGCGTCGCGTGACCCGGCCCGATCGCCGGGTCGGTGACCGACGTGATGCCGAGCCGTGCGAGATCCTGCAGCGCCGTCCGCAGCACCGCGGTCAGGGCATCGCGTCCGATGACGGGCAGGGCGGAGAGCACCAGTCTGGTGGCGGCGTCGGAGAAGACGCCCGTCGGGGTGCCGTCGGCCGCGCGGGAGACGGCACCGCCGTCGGGGGTGGGCGTGCGCGCATCGATTCCGCACCGCTCGAGTGCGGCCGAGCCGACGAGCAGTTCGTGACCGGTCGCGTCGAAGAGCACCGCGGGCGTGCCGGACAGCGCGTTCGCCGCCAGCGCCGCGTCGACGTCCGTGCGGGTCGGTGCACGGCCCATGCGCGCGCTGTCCCAGCCGCGCGCTCGGATCCAGCCGTCCGGACCGATCGCGTCGCGCGTGAGCACCTCGGACAGCCCGCTCCACGATCCGATGCGCTCGGGCGACGCGTCGCGCAGGCCGTGGCGTCCCATCGCGTAACAGGCGAGGTGGAGGTGGGTGTCGTTGAGTCCGGGGACGACCGTGCGCCCGTCCAGTTCGATCACCCGCGTGCCGGGACCGATCATCTCGCGGGCCGCCGCGCCGAGCGCGCAGACGACCCCGCCGCGGATCGCGACGGCATCCGCGACGCGACCGGTCCGGCCCGGTGCCCACCCGTCCAGCGTGAGCACCGTCCCGCCGCGCAGGACGACGTCGGCCGTCATGTCGTTCACCGACCGCAGGTGCAGTCTTCGCCGCGGCCGCAGCCGCCGTCTCCGGTCGTCGCCGTGCCGACCGCGTGCGCCTGACTCGACTCCGGCACGTCCATCGCCGGATTGACGTCGAGGAACCCGTACGGCTTGAACCAGAACCCGGCGTAGTCCACCGGCATGATGGGCCAGTCCTCGGGGCGCGGGATGTGGGTGAGGCCGAACGTGTGCCAGAGCACCAGGTCGGTGCCGTCGATCGAGCGGTCGTCGGCCGTGTAGGCCGGAAGACCCGCGCCGCCCTGATGGGCGTTCGGGTACCGGCCGGCCGGCCACCGCTCGTCGCGGTCGTAGGCGCTCGCCCACAGGTGTCTCGTCGCGAACGCGGCGCGCGCGGCCACCGAGGAGGCGGGGTCGGCCATCAGCAGCGCCGTCGGCTGGGGGATGAGGTGGTATGCGGTCGGCTTGCCGACGTAGTTCGTCCGGGATGCCGAGCGCACCTCCCAGACGCGCGCGACCGAGGTGTCGGCGAGGCGCTGCGCCTCCCGCTCGGTGCGCAGCGGCGTCTCGGTCCAGGTGAACGCGTTGCCGAAGGGGTTGTCCGCTCCCATGGGGATGCGCGCCGCGTCGATCTCGACCAGACGGTTGTCGACGCCGTCGACGGCCACGTCGAGCCGCGCCGAGAACAGGTGCTGGTGGACGGGCGCGAAGACGCCCGGGGCGATCTCGGCCGCGTGCGGGTTGGTCGAGCCCGGGATGCCGGCGCCGACGAAGACGATGCCCGTCGCCTTCGCCTCCACCTGGATCGAGCCGTCGAGGTAGAAGTACCAGAAGAACCCGTAGTCGTAGTTGCCGATCGTCGAGAAGTACGACACGACCAGCCGGCGGGAGCGGCGCACGTGCGCGCCGATGGGACCGGGCTCGGTGTGCTTCCAGAGCACGCCGTAGTCCTCCTCGTGCATGCACACGACGTTCGGGATCTGCACCGCGTGGCCGTGGTCGTCGGCGACGTAGCCGTCGAAGTAGCGGATGACCCCGAGGCAGTCGCAGCCGAGCTCGAGGTGGTTCGCGTTCTTGCCGAGCAGGTACTCGCCGGCGTCGAAGTAGCTGATCCAGAAACGCGTCGGCGTCGTGTCGCCGTAGGGGACCACCATCTCCGGCACGCTCGCCCGCGCGAGGACGGGGCGGTCGTCGAAGCGCACGTCGTGCAGGACGAGACCTTCGCGGGCGTTGAAGTCGACGCGCAGCGTCCAGTTCTCCCACTGCACGTGGTGGCCGTCCACGTGGAAGCTCGGCCCCTCCGGCTGGACGATCTCGATCGGCTTCAGGCTCCGGCGTGCGGGGCCCACGGCATCCGGGGTGTAGTTGCCGCTGCCGGCGGGAACCGGGATGTCGCCGTCATCCTCGATGCCGATCACCTCGTCGCTCACGAGGTCGACGTGCACGATCAGCCCTTCGACGGGGTGGGCCCAGGGGCTGTCGTCCTCGCTGTCGCGCAGGAACGTGAGCGAGCGGATCACGCGGCGCCCGACCTCGTTCGCCCGCCCGACGAAACCGGGGGCGAGCGGACCGCAGAACGCGAGCTCCGTGCGGTCGGCGAGACCGCGCCGGGTCATCGCGGCACGCCATTCGGGGGAGGCCTTGACGATCTCCGCGGCGCGCTCGTACTCCTCGAAGAGATACTGCGGCTGACCGTACGGCGCCGCCGACGGGTCGTGCGCGCGCTGCGAGACGACCGCGCCGCGGGTGATCGAGACGATCGCCTCCGTGACCGCGCCCGTCGCGGCATCCAGCAGTGTGACGTCCACCCGCCGATCGATCTCGTCGCCGGGCGACCACGCAGCCAGCTCCGCCCGGTCGTACTCGTCGGGCAGCAGCATCGGCACGCGCACCGTCTCGGTGAGCAGTCCGGCGTCGACCAGGATCTCGCGGGCGCGCTCGATCTCGGCGGCGGTGAGCGGGTCGAGCGGATGGCGCGGCGTCGCATCGGCGACCCGGATCGGGATCAGGTCCGGGTTGCCGCCCGCGGCGTCGTGGTGTTCGTGGTGGGACATGGCGGTCTCCTCGATCGTCCTCGCTCCAGTGTGCGGCGTCGGCGCCGGCCGGTCTTGACGCGGTGCGCAGACTCCGTGACCGTCGATGCGCACCGTGTCGGCGGAGCGGGGCAGGATGAGTACATGCACCCGCACCCGCTGCGCGCCGCTCGACTGGCCGCGCACGCCCTGCCCGCCGCGCAGCCCGACCCGGCCTCCGCCGCGCGGCGGCTGGCGGCGACCCAGGCCCAGGAGTTCTGGGCGGGACGCTGGGCCCTCGGCATCCGCACGGCCGGCTCGCCGACGCTCGCCGACGTCGACGACGCGTTCGCGCGCGGCGCGCTCGTGCGTTCCTGGACGCAGCGGGGGACGCTCCACATCGTCGCCGCCGAAGACCTCGCGTGGATCCTGTCCGTCACCCGCGAGCGCCAGCAGCGCCAGTCCGCGGCGATGCACCGCCGCCTCGGCATCGACGCCGACGCGATCGACCGCGCCGAGCGGGCCGCGCGCGCCGCGCTGGCGGGCGGCAACCGGCTGACCCGCGCCGAGTTCGCCGACCTGGTCTCCGCGTCCGGCGGCGACGTCAGCGCCTCGCGCGGCAACCACCTGCTGTCCGCGCTCGCCGTCCGCGGGGTCGTGGTGCTCGGGCCCGTCGTCCCGCGCGCGGGCGCGCCCACGCGGGAGCAGTACCTCGTCGCGGCCGAGGACTGGCTCGCGGATGCCGCGGCCCCGGCCGATCCGCTCGCGGAGCTCCTCGTGCGCTACCTGGCCGGGCACGGCCCCGCCGGTCTCGCCGACTTCGGCTGGTGGGCGGGTCTGCCCATCGGCCTGGCGCGTGCGGCGCGGGAGGGGGCGGGGGAGCGGGTGGTCGAGCTCGACGACGATCTTCTCGACGCGGCGCACCGTCCGCCGTCCCCGTCGTCCGCGCCGCCGCCCGGCGCCGCGCTGGCGCTTCCCCCGTTCGACGAGTACTACCTGTCGTACGCCGACCGCTCGCTCGTCTGCCCGCCGGGCCACCTGGCCGCCGTGGGGCCCACGCTGAACGGCCTGGTGCGCCCCGTCCTCGTCGTCGACGGCGAGGTCGTCGGCACCTGGCGTCACTCGACGGCCGTCGGCCGCCACCATCTCGACCCCGTGCCCGAGCCGTTCGCCGACGGGGTGGACGCGGCATCCCTCGACGACGCGCTCACGCGGTTCGCGCGCTTCCTGCGCGCCTGAGCGATGCCCGACGCTAGGCGAAGAGGCCGGCGCCCACGTACGAGCCCGCGACGGCTCCCGGAGGAACGGCCCAGAGGCCGGAGCCGATGTGGCGGATGTACTCGTTGAGCAGGTCCGTCGACAGCGCTCGCTGCAGCGTGACGAACTGCTCGGGCGAGCGCTGGTACGCGAGGAAGAACAGGCCCGCGTCGAGCCGGCCGAGCTCGGTGTTGCCGTCGACGTAGTTGTACCCGCGCCGCAGGATGCGGATGCCGCCGTTGAGGTCGGGGTGCGCGAGCCGCACGTGGCTGCGCGCGTCGATCGCCGGCCGGCCGGTCGCGCCGACCGCGGAGAAGTCCGGAGCGCTCTGCTCCTCGCCGCCCGACAGGGGAGCGCCGTGGGCCTTGTCCCGACCGGTGATGCGCTCCTGCTCGCTCAGCCGCACGCGATCCCAGGTCTCGATGAGCATGGCGATCTTGCGCGCCACCAGGTAGGAGCCGCCCGTCAGCCAGGCGGGCCCGTCGCCGTCGCCGACCCACACATGGGCGTCGAGGGCGGCCTGGTCGTCGGCGAGGATGTTGGCGGTTCCGTCCTTGAACCCGAAGAGGTTCCGCGGCGTCGCCTGGTCGGCGGTCGTCTTCGAGGTCTTGCCGAACCCCAGCTGCGACCAGCGCAGCCGGGCGCGGCCGAAGGCGATGCGGCTGAGGTTGCGGATCGCGTGCACCGCCACCTGCGGATCGTCCGCGCACGCCTGGATGCAGAGGTCGCCGCCCGTGTGGTCGGGGGAGAGGTCCTCGCCGAGGAACGGCGGCAGCGTCGTCAGCAGGGCCGGCGCGCGGTCGGCGATGCCGTAGCGGTCGGTGCCGTCCGCGGCGGTGAACAGCGTCGGGCCGAAGCCGAACGTGATCGTGAGCCCGTTCGCGGCGAGCCCCAGCGCCTCGCCGGTGTCGTCCGGCGGCGCTTCGGGGGAGCCTCCGACGGCCCCGCTCGCCGAGACGTCGAGTCCCTGGGTCATCCGGGATGCGGCGTACGACCAGTCCTGCAGCAGCTCGATGAGGTCCGCGCGCGTGGTGCGGTCCATCATGTCGAACGAGGCGAAGTGCAGGTGGTCCTGCACGGGCGTCGTGATACCCGCCTGGTGCGCGCCGTAGAACGCGTAGGGCGAGGCGGTGCCGGCCGCGCCGCGCGCCCGGCCGACCGCGACACCGGCGGCGGCGCCCGCTCCGGCGCCGACGGCGAGACCGGCGGCGCCGACGCCCGCGGCGAGGCCCAGGAGGCCCCGACGGCTCAGGCCTGCGCGCGGCGACGCGGCGTCGTCGGGGAGCTCCCCGCTCACTGCAGGATGGCGGACGTGAGCTTGGACAGCGGCTCCGCCAGCGCGTTGATGAGATCGGTGAGCTGACGCTTGTCGCTCTCGCTGAGCTCGCGGTAGTTCACGAAGCCGGCGCTGAGCGAGCCGTGCGTCGCGAGCGCCGCCTCGAGGTCGGCGTATCCGGCCTCGATCCGCCCCGCGAGCTGCGTGCCCTCGTCGCCGGAGGAGACGGCGAAGTCCTTGACGAGCGAGAACGCCATCTTCGAGCCTTCGACGTTGGCCGCGAAGTCGGCGAGGTCGGTGCCGCTCCACCAGTCCTCCTCGCCGCTGATCTTGCCCGTCGCGACCTCGTCGAGCAGGGCGATCGCCCCGTTGGAGATGCCGGCGACACCCTGCTCGTCCAGTGCCGTCTGGAAGGCGTCGGAGTGCACGTACGCGTTCAGCTCGGCGACGTCGGCGATCAGCTTGTCGCCGTGAGTCGCGCGCTCGGCGGCGGTGGACGGAGCCCAGTCCTTCCACGCCGACGTGGCGCCGTCGGAGTTGAGCGCGTCCTGTGCCGGCACCCAGAGGTCCTTCTCGATGCGGTGGAAGCCCGTCCACTCGAGACCCTCCGCGACGGCATCCACCTCGCGGTAGTCGATGCGCGGGTCGAGGTCGCCGAGCGATTCCGCCACCGGCTCGATGCGCTCGTAGAACGCGCGCGTGCTCGCGAACAGCGACCGCGCCTTCTCGTCGTCGCCGGCGACGTAGGCCGCCACGAATGCATCGACGGCGGGCACGAGCTGCTCGACCTGGTCCTTCACGAACGCCGCGTAGAGTCCGACGGCCTTCTGCTTCTGCTCCGCGTCGTCACCGGCCGCCGTCACGGCGTCGCCCGTGACCGAGAAGCCGGCCCGGCCGACGCCCTCGCCCACCATCCCCGGCTTGCAGAGCGTGAAGTAGTCCCCCGGCTGCGCGACGAGGGTAAGGGTGCGTGACGCGCCGGGCGCGATGTTCTCGACCTCTCCCACGATGCGCAGCCCGTCGTCGGCGAGCAGGTAGAACTCCGTCACCTGCGAGCTCGCGTTGCTCACCGAGAACGTCAGGGTCCCGCTCGTCGCGGTCGCCGTGGACACCTCGCACGACGTGTCGGTCGAGGTGACGGTGAGTGCGTCGGAGGCCGTGACGTCGCTCTTCGCGACGCAGCCGGCCAGCACGAGGGAGACGGCGCCGAGTGCGGCGACGGCGCCCCAGGTACGCATGCGGGTCATGATGCTCCTTGGTGGTGCGGAACGGGCGGGATCACGGGGGATGCCGCGGAACGGGCGGGCCGGCGGCGCAGGCCGCGGACGAAGAGGGTGCCGACGACGGCGAGGTAGAGGACCCAGGCGACGACCTGCAGCCAGGACATCTGCGGCATGAAGCCGACGGTCGCCTGGAGGAGGACGGCGAGCGGGCCGCTCGGCGTGATGGCCGCGCTGACGTCGAACGCCCAGCCGAAGGGGAAGGCCGACAGGCCGACGGCGACGTTGCCGGCCGCGTCGACCGGGGCGAGGGCGGAGAACGGTCCGGGAAGGGCGCCGGCCTCCTGCAGATCGTGGACGGCGTAGGCGAGCACCCCGGCGGCGACGATGACGAGGAACGCCCCCGTCCAGCCGAAGAACACGCGCAGGTCGAGCCGCACCATGCCGCGCGCGAGCAGCCACCCCAGCAGCACGGCGACCGCGAGTCCGAGCAGGGCACCCGCGAGCGCCGTCGGGGTGTCGCCGAAGGACTGCACCATCGACCACAGCAGGAGGGTCGTCTCGATGCCCTCGCGCGCGACCGACACGAACCCGATCAGCACGATGCCCCACAGCCCGCCCGTGGCGAGCGCGCGGTCGATGCCGCCCTCCAGCGTCGCCTTCATGGTGCGCGCGGTGCGCTGCATCCAGAAGATCATCCAGGTGACCATCCCGACGGCGACCAGCGAGAGCAGTCCGCCGATCAGCTCCTGCGCCGTGAAGGTCAGGGCGTACGCGCCGAAGGTGAGGACGGCGCCGATGCCGACGGCGAGGGCGATGGCCAGCCCGACGCCGATCCACAGTCGCGGCAGCACGTCGCGTCGGCCGATACGGCCCAGGTAGGCGACGAGGATGCCGACGACCAGCGCGGCTTCGAGGCCCTCGCGGAGGCCGATGAGGAAGGTGGCGAGCACAGATGCTTCTTCGGGTGAGGAGAAGAGAGGCCGGTGCCCGCTGCCCCATCGCAGTCCCACCGGGCCCCCGTTGACGGAGGATCCGGTGAGGTTAGGCGAACCTCACAAGATGCGAGGGTACACCGCCCGCGCGGCGACGCTCAACCCGCACCCGTCGCGCGGCCGAGCCTCAGCCCTGCGCGTGCCGGTCGAGGAAGGCGTACACCTCTCCGTCGTCGACGCCGGGGAAGGCTCCCCGCGGCAGCGGCGAGAACATCTGCATGTGCACCCGCGCGCTCGGCCAGGCGCGGCCGGCCCAGCGCTCGGTGAGCGCGGCATCCGGCCGGCGGCAGCACGACTCGTCGGGGCACGTGGAGCTCGCGCGCTTCTGCGTCTCGCGTCCGCGGAACCAGCGGGCGTCGTCGAACGGGACGCCCACGGTGATCGAGTACTCGCCGTCGGCCGTGCGGCCCGTCTGGCTCGAGCACCAGAACGTCCCCGCCGGGGTGTCGGTGTACTGGTAGTGCTCGACGGTGCGGTTCTGCTCCGCGAAGGCGGACCGCGCGGCGAAGCGCCGGCAGACGACCTGGCCCTCGACCGACCCCGTGACATCCAGCGGCAGCGGCAGCCCGTCGTTCTCGTACGCGCGGCTGATCGCCCCCGACCCGTCGACGCGCAGGAAGTGCAGGCGGATGCCGATGTGCTGCGTCAGAAGGTTCGTCAGCCGCATCCCGGCCGCCTCGTGCGTGACGCCGAACGCGTCGCGGAAGTCTTCGACGGCGAGGTTGCGGTCCTTCTTGGCCTGGGCCAGGAAGGCGACCGAGGCCGTCTCGGGCATCAGGCAGCAGGCCGCGAAGTAGTTGATCTCGAGCCGCTGCTGCAGGAAGTCGGCGTAGTCGGTGGGCGGCGTGTGCCCCAGGAGGCGGTGCGCCATCGCCTGGAGTGCCATCGAGCGCAGTCCGTGGCCGCCGGGGATCGAGGCGGGCGGCAGGTAGATGCGTCCGTTCTCGAGATCGGTCACCGAGCGCGCCGAGTGCGGCAGGTCGTCGACGTAGATGAGCTCGAAGCCCAGCTGGGAGGCCATGATGCTCACCGTGCGGTGGGTCAGGGCCCCCGTGACGTGGCCGGCCGCCTTCAGCTGCTTCTCCGCGAGCTTCTCGACGTCGGGCAGGTAGTTGTCCTTCGCCCGCATGCGCAGGCGCAGCTCGGTGTTGGCGCGGCGCGCCTCCTCGGGCGTCGCGATGGCGGCACGCTCGCGACGCTGCAGTTCGCGGTGCAGGCCGAGCACCGACTCGATCGTCTCGTCGGTGGTCGCCTTCGTCACCCGGATCGACGGGATGCCGAGCGCCCGGAACACCGGCGAGGCCTGCGCGCGTTCCAGTTCGAGCTCGAGGGCCGCCCGGCGGTTGGGCGGCTCCGGGGAGAGCAGATCGGTGACGTCGGTGCCGGTCGCACCGGCGATCGCCTGCAGCAGCGAGAGCTTGGGCTCGCGCTTGCCGTTCTCGATCAGGCTGAGCTGGCTGCCGGCGACACCGACCAGGCCGCCCAGCTCGTCGAGGGTCAGGCCGTGCGAGACGCGCTGGTGACGGATGCGGTGTCCGAGGGTCGACAGCTCGAGGGGGGTGGGCGCCATTCCTTGAGCATAGCGAAAGAAAGGCGATTCTTGACGCCGAGGTGGCTGATAATCGGGCGCATTCAGCCCGCACAGTGGAAGGGACGCACCAGACATCCGCTGCCACGCCGAAGGAGCTGACATGGCCATCGCCGACCTGTTCACCCGCCCCACCGCCGTTCTTCCCGCGGGCGGGAGCGCACCCGCTGCGCCCGCCCGGTTCGGACGGCGCCCCACGGCCGCCGGCGCGGGTCTCGAGGAGCTCTTCGCCTGGGTCGACGAGATCGCCGCTCTCACGCAACCGGCGCGCATCCACTGGGTCGACGGCTCCCGCGCCGAGAACGAGGCGCTGCTGCGCGAGCAGGTGGAGGAGGGCAAGCTCATCAAGCTCAACCCCGAGTGGCGCCCCGGCTCGTACCTCGCCCGCTCGCACCCGAGCGACGTCGCCCGCACCGAGGCGCGCACCTTCATCGCGTCGGCGCGGGAGGAGGATGCCGGCCCCACCAACAACTGGGTCGCCCCGGAGGAGATCCGCGCGACGATCACGCCGCTGTTCGACGGATCGATGCGCGGGCGCACGATGTACGTCGTCCCCTTCTCGATGGGAGCCGTCGGCGGGCCGCTCTCGCACATCGGCGTCCAGATCACCGACAGCGCCTACGCGGTCACCTCGATCGGGATCATGACCCGCGTCGGCACCGCCGTGCTGGAGCAGATCGCCGACGGCAAGCCGTGGGTGAAGACGGTCCACTCGGTCGGAGCCCCCCTGGCCCCGGGCCAGCAGGACGTGCCGTGGCCGTGCAACGACGAGAAGTACATCGTGCACTTCCCCGACACGCTCGAGGTGTGGTCGTTCGGCTCCGGCTACGGCGGGAACGCGATCCTGGCCAAGAAGTGCTTCGCCCTGCGCATCGCCTCCGTCATCGGACGCGACGAGGGCTGGCTCGCCGAGCACATGCTCCTCATCCGCGTCATCAGCCCGGAGGGGCGTAGCTTCCACCTCGCGGCGGCCTTCCCCTCGGCGTGCGGCAAGACGAACCTCGCGATGCTGCGTCCGACCATCCCGGGCTGGCGCGTGGAGACCCTGGGCGACGACATCGCGTGGCTGCGCCCCGGCGAGGACGGCCGGCTCTGGGCGATCAACCCCGAGGCGGGCTTCTTCGGGGTCGCGCCCGGCACGGGACAGTCGACGAACGTCGCGGCCGTGGAGACGCTCTGGGGCAACACGATCTTCACGAACGTCGCGCTGCGCCCCGACGGCGACGTGTGGTGGGAGGGCCTCACCGACGAGGTGCCGGACGAGCTCACCGACTGGGAGGGCAACCCCTGGACGCCCGCGTCCGGGCGCCCCGCGGCGCACCCGAACTCGCGCTTCACGGTGAGCGCGGGCCAGTGCCCCCAGATCGCTCCCGACTGGGAGGCCCCCGAGGGCGTGCCGCTGGACGGCATCCTCTTCGGCGGACGCCGGGCCACCAACGTGCCGCTGGTGGTGGAGGCCACCGACTGGACGCACGGCGTCTTCCTCGGCTCCAACATCTCCTCCGAGCGCACCGCCGCCGCCGAGGGGACCGTCGGCGAGCTGCGCCGCGATCCCTTCGCGATGCTGCCGTTCTGCGGCTACAACATGGCGGACTACTTCGGCCACTGGCTCGCGGTCGGCCAGCAGCTGCGGTTCGACCGCGCGCCGCGCATCTTCCAGGTGAACTGGTTCCGCAAGGGCGACGACGGCCGCTTCCTCTGGCCCGGCTTCGGCGACAACGCGCGCGTCATCGACTGGATCATCCGCCGCATCGAGGGCCGGGTGTCCGCCGTGGACAGCCCCATCGGGCGGCTGCCGCTCACGGACGACCTCAACCTCGCCGGCATCGAGGTGCCGCAGCGCGATCTGGACGCCCTCTTCGAGATCGACCGCGACCTGTGGCTGCAGGAGACCGACCTCACCGAGGAGTTCTACCGCACCTTCGAGGGCCGCGTCCCGGCCGCGCTCTACGCCGAGCTCGCGGCCCTGCGCTACCGCCTTCGGCGGGAGGCGTGAGCGGGCTCAGCCGGGGGTGATCCGGCTGACGCGCACCGTGACCCGGGCATCGGGGTCGCCGATCGCGTCGCGGACGCGTGCGGCGACCTCGCGGGACACCTCGGCGACGCGCCGCCCGGTCACGCCGATGCTCACCGTCGCCTCGACGGCGTCGGCACGACGCACGACGACGCTGTAGGCGCCGTCCGGCGCGACGGTCGCCCGCCACAGGCGTGAGGGCAGGGGTGCGGCGTAGTACAGCTCCGCGACGCCGGCGACGGCGCGCGCGGCGGCATCCACGGTCGCCGCCAGGTCGGAAGGGCGCAGGCCGTCCGCCGCGGGGATCGACAGGTCGCTCATCGCTCGTCCTCCCGCACCCGCAGCGAATCGACGACCACGTCGATGTCGCCCACCGTCCACTCGGCGTACTCCTCCAGCGCGTGCCGCACGCGCGTGCGCACCCGGTCGGCGACGCCGGGCAGCCCGTCGCCGCGCAGGACGACGGCGTGCAGCACGCTGATCGTCATCCGCACGTCGACCCGCGCGGCGGTGTCGACGTCCACGTCGACGCGCTCCACGAGCACGCCCTCCACGTCGTCTCCCGCGTCGCGGACGAGTCCGCGCACCGCGCCCTCGGTGACGACGATGCGAACGGGCTCGTCGTCGATCAGCGGCAGGTCGCGTCCGGCCCGCGACTCGCGAGCCACCTCGCCGAGGATCTGCTGGAACCATGACTCCGACACGTCGGTGCGGGCGTCGTGCTCGACCAGCTCGCGCGACAGCGCCCCGAGCCGATCCATCGAGTCGAGGACGGCGCGGCACTGCGGATCGCCCTCGATGGCGGCGATCGCCGGGGTGCGCCCACGGTCGTGGTACGCGGCGAGCTCCTCGAGGGTGTGGCCCGACTCTCCGATCTCCTCGCGTGTCATCTCGTTCACCTCCAGTCCTGCATGCGGTCGTAGATGGTCGCGCGTGCGCGCGCCAGGCGGCCGCGGACGGCCGTGGCCGAGACGCCGAGCTCGCGGGCGATCTCGTCGTAGCCGTACCCGCTGACCTCGCGCAACAGCCACACGGTGCGCTGCTCGACCGGCAGGTCGTCCAGCACGCGCCGCAGCGTGTCCAATTGAGAGGATGCCACGGCGGACTCGTCGGGCGTCGGCTGCAGCGCTTCGGGCTCGGCATCCTCGATGGGCGTCGAGGGGCGCGCCGAGCGCAACCGGTCGGTGGCCTTGCGGGCCACGATCGTCGACAGCCAGGAGCGCACGCGCGCGGGCTCGCGCAGTTCGGGCAGTCGCCGCCAGGCGACGATGAGCGCCTCCTGCACGCAGTCGTCGGCGTCGGCGCGCGAGCCGAGCAGGCGCGTCGCGAAGCCGATCAGGTACCCGCTGTGGCGACGCACGAGCACGGCGAAGGCGCGCTCGTCCCCGTCGGCGGCGCGCGCCGCGAGCACGCCGTCCTCGACGAGCGTCAGCGTCTCCACACGCTCTCCTTCCCCTGTGCTCCCTCGTGCCGCAGTGGCACGGTCCCCCCGGTCTACGACGACCGTGACACGAACGCGGCGGCGCGCCAAGGGGTTGCGCGCGGCCTCCCGCAGCGTCTATGCGGACGGTGTCGGGGTCACGTCCGGCACCGGCGTCACGGCACTCAGCGAACTGCCAGGGAATCGACCGTGACGATCGGGCCGCGGCGCCCGTCACACTCGTGAACGCCCTCACCCGAGGGTGCGGAAAGGACACAGATCATGGCCACCACGACCACCCCCACCCCGAACGCCGCTCCCGTCGCCGGCGGCGGCAAGACCGTCATCGTCGACCCCGTGATCGCGAAGATCGCCGGCATCGCGGCATCCTCCGTCCCCGGCGTGCACGCCCTCGGCGGCGGCGCCGCCCGCGTGATCGGCAGCATCCGCGAGGCCGTCGGCGCGAAGGACCTCGGCCAGGGCGTGAACGTCGAGGTCGGCGAGAAGCAGGTCGCCGCCGACATCACGATCGTCGCCGAGTACCCCGAGCAGCTGCAGCGCGTGGCCTCCGACGTCCGCGCGGCCGTCGCCGACGCCATCACGGAGCTGGCCGGCATGGAGGTCACCGAGGTCAACGTGACCGTCGTGGACGTCCACATCCCGGGTGACGACGACGCGCCCGCCCCGGAGCGCGTCCAGTGACCGGCGCGAGCCCCACGGTGTGGGGCGCCGTCGCGGGCGCCGTCCTGGCCTTCGCCGTCCTGGCGTTCGGGTTCTGGGGCATGGTGCTCGTGGCGGTGCTCGCCGCCCTCGGCGGTCTCATCGGCGCCGCGGTGTCGGGTCGCATCGACCTGCGCGCGGCGATCGACGCGGCCCGCGGACGGCGGGTGGGCTGATCATGGATGCCGCACGGATCCCCGGTCGGGTCACCATCGCCACACGGGCCTACGAGCGCGTCGCGGCGGCGGTGCTCGCCGATGAGCTGGGGGTCCCCGCCCGCGCGGCCCGCGCGAGCGTGCGCGACGCGGGCGGGGCGCTCGCCCTGGATCTCACCAGCGGCATCCGCGGCGACGCCGAGCCCATCGCCACCGGCGCCGCATCGGCGCGCACCCGCACCGGCGAGCGCGTGACCGAGCTCACCGGTGCCCGCGTCGGCGAGATCCGACTGCGCATCACACATCTCGTGACCGAAGAAAGGAGCGGCTCGTGAACACGACACCGACGACGGCGGACGCCGTCCCGGCGGAACGTCCCGACCGCGTCGAGCGGGCCGCTGCGAAGCGTCTGCAGGGGCGCTCGCGCGCCGTCTGGGTGGCCGTCGCGCTGCTGGTCGCCGCCGCGGTCGCGGTCCTGCTCGCCGTGGAGGCGGTGCTCGCCGCGCTCGGGCAGCCGCCCGCACTCGTCGCCCCGGACGCCATCGGCGCCGCGCTGACCGGCGGCGGGACGACGGGGACGATCGTCGCCGCGACCGCCGCGGTGTTCGGCCTCCTGTGCCTCTGGGGCGCACTCGCCCCCGGGCGCACGCACCGCCGGGCCCTCGCCGCCGGGCGGGTGCCCCTGGTCGTCGACGACGCCGTCATGGCGGGCGCGCTGTCCCGCACGGCCGGCAGCGCCGCGGCGGTGGCCGCCTCCCACGTGACCACCCGGCTCGGCGGGCGCCGCGCCCGGGTCTCGCTCACCCCGTCCACCGGCTTCCCGGTCGACCGTGAGCGGGTGTCGCGCGCGGCCGACGACCTGCTCACCGAACTCGGCGCCGCGCCGCGTCTGACGGCGCGGATCGACGTCGCCGCGGAAGGACGACTCTCATGACTCTCGGGGCCCGCGTCCTCAATCGTGCGATCCTGCTCCTGCTCGCACTCGTCGCCGTCGCGGTCGCCGTCACCGCCGCCTGGCCCGTCCTGGCGGGCGGGCAGCCGATGCCGCTGCTGGCACCGCTCGCCGACGCCGTCCGCAGCACGGGGCTCGCTCCCCGCGCGCAGGCCGGGATCGCCGCCGGCATCCTGGCCCTGGGCGTCGTGATCGCTCTCGCGATCGTCCTCACCCGTGGCGAGCGCCACGTGCGTGCGGCCGTCGACGACGGGGGGATCGCCATCGACGACGGCGTCGTCGCCGACCTGCTGCGGCGCTCGCTGGCCGACGTGCCCGATGTGCTGACGGTGTCGGCGGTGACCCTCCGTCGTCGTCGCGGCCGTCTCGTGCGCGTCCGCGTGCAGGTGCGCCCCCGCGCCGACCTGGCACTCGTCCAGCGTCGCGTGTCCGCCGCCGTGGCCGACACCGATCGGCGCCTGGGGCTCGCCCTCCCGCTGGTCGTCCAGCTCACGGGCGGGCTGCGGTCCGCCTTCGCCCACGAGCGCCGCGTCGCCTGACGCCGTCGAACGTCCCCGCCTGCCGGGGATCCCTGAGAAGAACACCCAGAACCACCACAGAGAAAGGAGACCCCCATGGGCCTCGCAGACGACATCAAGAACACCGCCGAGAACCTGACCGGCAAGGCCAAGGAGGCCATCGGCAACCTCACCGACAACGACAAGCTCGTCGCCGAGGGCAAGGCCGACCAGGTCAAGGCCCACGCGAAGGACGCGGCCGCCGACGTCAAGGACGCGGCGAAGGACGCGAAGGACGCGCTCGGCGGCAAGTGAGCCGACCGTGACACGCGAAGGGCCCGCCGGCGTCGGCGGGCCCTTCGTCGTGTCGGCGGATCAGACCAGCAGCTGGTGCTTCGCCAGGTCGCGATACAGCGGCACGGTCTCCACGAGCTCGGAGTGCGTGCCCTGGCCCACGACGCGGCCGTGGTCCATCACCACGATCAGGTCGCTGTCGACGACGGTCGACAGACGGTGGGCGATGACCACGAGCGTGCGGCCGGTCGCGACGGCGTCGATCGCCTCGCGCATGCGCTGCTCGTTCAGCCCGTCCAGCGACGAGGTCGACTCGTCCAGCAGCAGCACCGGGGGAGCGGCCAGCAGCGCCCGCGCGATCGCGAGGCGCTGGCGCTCGCCGCCGGAGAGCATGACGCCCGCCTCGCCGACGGGGGCCTCGAGTCCGAGGGGGGAGCGCTCCAGCACGTCGCCGAGGTTGACGGCGCGCAGCACCCGCTCGCAGTCCTCGTCGGAGGCCGTCGGCGACGCCAGCCGGAGGTTGTCGGCGATGGTGCCGGCGAGGGTCGGCGCATCCTGCTCGACGTAGCCGAGCTGGGCGCGCAGTCGCGTGCGGTCGATGCCGCGGAGGTCGACGCCGTCGAGCAGGATCGCCCCGCCGGTGGGGTCGTAGAAGCGTTCGATGAGGGCCAGGGTGGTCGACTTGCCGGCTCCGGACGGCCCGACGAGGGCGACGCGGGCGCCGCGCGGGACGCGGAAGGACACGCCCCGCAGCACTTCGCCCGGGGTGTCCGACACCTCGACGGTGGCGTCGGCGTGCGCCTCGGCGAGCAGGGCCGCGGCTTCCGCCTCCGAGCGGCGGCGCGCGCTGACCACGGCATCCGGGTAGGAGAACCGGACGTCGCGGAACTCGATCGTCGCCGGCGGCGTCTGGTCCTCGTGCGCGGCGGCGGTCGAGATCGGCGAGGTGCCGACGGCGACGGATGCCGCGACCTCCGCGTCGCACGCGGTCTCGGTGCGCAGATCCAGCACCTCCTGGATGCGCCCCAGGGCGCCGAGGGCCTGTCCGACGGAGGTGATCGCCCCGAAGAACGAGCCCAGGGGCTGGACGAGGAAGAAGAGGAACATCACGAACGTGACCAGCCCGGCGATCGTGATGGCGCCCGAGGCGACGCGGAACCCGCCGACGCCCAGGACCACGAGCAACGACAGCTGCAGCGCGACGCCGGCGACCGGCACGACGAACGCCGACGCCTTCGCGACCTGCACGCCGGCCTCGTACGCGCCCCGCGCGGTGTGCTCGATGCTCTCGCGCTCGCGCTCCGAGGCCCCCGAAGCGCGGATCGTGCGAATCGATCCGACCGCGCGCTCGACGCCCGAGGCCAGCTCGCCGACCTTCTCCTGCTGCACGGCGGTCGCGCGACGGATGCGCCCGCTGAGGGCCACCACGACCGCGACCGACGCCCCCACGACGACGAGGATGAGCGCCAGCAGCACCGGATCGATGATGAGCATCGCGACGATCGCGCCGACGAAGATGAGCGCATTGCCGATCGAGTCGGCGAGGCCCTGGGTGAGCACGGCGTAGAGCAGCGTCGTGTCGGTGCCGACGCGCGAGACGAGGTCTCCCGTGCGACGCGCGTCGTATTCCTGCACCGGCAGGTGCAGCAGCTGGGCGATGAGGCGGCGGCGGCTCGAGTAGACGACCGCGGTGCCCGTGCGCTGCAGCAGGAAGTGCTGGATGCCGCTGATCACCGACGACGCGACGACGAGGCCCACCAGCACCCAGACGAGCACCCCGAGCGGATCCTCCTTCTGCACCCGGTCGATGACCTGGCCGACGACGAGCGGCTGGGCGAGCGTCGCGACCGCGGCGAGCACGCTGAGCACGGCCACGACGACGAGCACACCCTTCTGCTCGAAGACGAAGGGGAGGAGCTGTCGCAGGCTCGCGCGGGGCCCATCGTCGGCGGGACGGCGGCGGCTGCGGGACGGGCGGGTGGTGCTGGCAGAAGACATGGGAGCTTTCGGGCGGTGTTCGGGTGCCTCTATCTTCTCTCTCGGCGGCGCCGCGCGGGGTCACCCTCCCGCTTCCCGCACATCCGGATGCCGAGTGACGCCCATCCGTCCCCCGGTGTCGCCACCCGCCGCCGCTCGCGACATCGCGGGACGGATGAACGGTGCGTGCCCTGTCGGAGGCCGCGGATAGGGTGGACCGGTGCCCGCTCCTGTCATCTCCGCTCGTCACCTCGTGAAGTCCTACAAGGTCAAGGGGAAGCCCGACTTCGTCGCCGTCGACGGTCTCAGCTTCGAGGTCGCGCCGGGGGAGTCGTTCGGTCTGCTGGGCCCGAACGGGGCCGGCAAGTCGACGACCATGAAGATGATCGGCGCCGTCTCCACCCGCACCGCGGGCGAGCTGCAGATCCTCGGACTCGACCCCGACCGATACGGCCCCGAGATCCGCTCGCGGCTCGGCGTCGTCCCGCAGCAGGACAACCTCGACGGGGAGCTCAACGCCCGCGAGAACCTCTACATCTACGGGCGGTACTTCGGTCTTCCCGGCAAGGTCTGCCACGAGAAGGCCGATGAGCTGCTCGCCTTCGCGCAGCTCGAGGACAAGGCGAAGAACAAGGTCGACCAGCTCTCCGGCGGCATGAAGCGCCGCCTCACGATCGCCCGCGGACTCATCAACGACCCTCGCATCCTCCTGCTGGACGAGCCGACGACGGGCCTCGACCCGCAGGCGCGCCACGTGCTGTGGGACCGCCTGTTCCGTCTCAAGGAGCGCGGCACGACGCTCGTGCTGACCACGCACTACATGGACGAGGCCGAGCAGCTGTGCGACCGGCTCATCGTCGTCGACAAGGGACGCATCATGGCCGAGGGCACCCCGGCATCCCTCATCCGCGCGCACTCGAGCCGCGAGGTGCTGGAGGTGCGCTTCGGCTCCGATCGCAACGCCGTCGTCGCCGAGAGCCTCGCCGGCATCGGCGACCGCGTCGAGGTGCTCCCCGACCGCATCCTGATCTACGCCGACGACGGCGAAGCGGCCCTCGAGCGCGTCACCGCCCAGGGCCTGGAGCCGATCACCTCGCTCGTTCGTCGTTCGTCGCTGGAGGACGTGTTCCTGCGGCTCACGGGAAGGTCGCTGATCGAATGAGCGCGCCGCAGACGGATGCCGGGACGCATCCGAGCCTCGACGAGCTGCGTGCCGAGGCGATGGCGTGGGGACGCAAGCCCCGCCGGCGCGGCAGCTGGTACGTCACGGAGCACATGGTGCGCGCGATGCGCGCGTACGGCTGGACGATCATCGTCGGGGCCGTCGGCCAGCCGATCCTGTACCTCCTCGGCCTCGCGGTGGGCCTGGCCGCGCTCATCCGCGTGCCGATCGTCGACCACGGTCAGGAGGTCAGCTACCTGATGTTCGTCGCGCCGGCGCTGCTGGCGACGGCGACGATCTCGGTGGCCAGCGAGGAGCTGACGTATCCGGTCATGGCCGGTTTCAAGTGGCGGCGCTACTTCTACGGCTTCAACGCGTCGCCGCTGTCGAGCCCGCAGATCGCGAACGGGGTGGTCGCGGGGGCGACGGCGCGCATGGTCGTCGCCTCGGCCGCGTACTACCTGATCGTCTGGCTGCTGCCGTTCGGGGCGGTGCCGCATCCCGCGACGGGGTGGCTCGCGGTGTTCGCCGGTGTGCTGGCGGGGCTCGCCTTCGGCATCCCGCTCATGGCGTACGCGGGCTCGATCGAAGACGACAAGGGGCAGTTCGCCCTCGTGCAGCGCTTCCTGTTCATGCCGATGTTCCTGTTCTCCGGCACCTTCTACCCGCTGGACTCGCTACCGCTGTGGTTGCAGTGGATCGGGTGGGTCTCGCCGCTGTGGCACGGCGCCGAACTCGGTCGCGTCGCCACCTACGGAGCGGCGGTGGACCCGGTGATGGTCGCGGTCCACCTCGTCTACCTGCTCGCCCTCGCGGTGGTCGGCTACCTGTTCGCCCGCCGCGTCTTCACCGAGAGGCTCGCGAAATGAGCGCCGTCGTCGAGGTGCCCTCCACCGCGGCCCGCCGCGGCGGCGTCCGCGCGCTGTGGGCGGGCAACCCGGGCGCCGTCGTGCAACGCGGGCTCATCGCGGCCCGGTCGTCGAGTTGGGCGGTCGTGCTCTCCGGCTTCTTCGAGCCGGTGTTCTACCTGGCCTCGATGGGCATCGGCCTCGGCGCGCTCATCGGTGACGTCGAGACCACCCAGGGCGCGAGCGTCAGCTACGCCGCCTTCATCGCCCCGGCGCTGCTGGCGGTGTCGGCGATGAACGGCGCCATCTACGACTCCACGTGGAACGTCTTCTTCAAGCTCAACTACGGCAAGCTCTACGAGGGGATGCTCGCGACGTCGCTCGGACCGCTCGACGTCGCCCTGGGCGAGATCCTCTACGCGCTGCTGCGCGGACTCGCCTACGCGACCGGGTTCATGATCATCATGCAGGTCCTCGGGCTCAACCTCGCCTGGACCGCGGTGCTCGCCCTGCCCGCGGTCGTGCTGATCGCCTTCGGCTTCGCGAGCCTCGGCATGGCCGTCACGAGCTACATGAAGACGTTCCAGCAGATGGACTGGATCAACTTCGTGCTCCTGCCGATGTTCCTTTTCTCCGCCACGTTCTACCCGATCACGGTCTACCCCGGCTGGGTGCAGCAGATCGTCATGGCCCTGCCGCTGTGGCACGGGGTGGAGCTGATCCGCGGGCTCACGACCGGCATCCTGAGCGTCGACATGCTCTGGCACGTGCTCTACTACCTCGTCATGATCGCGATCGGGCTCGTGTTCACGACCAAACGGCTGCGCGCGCTGTTCCTCGACTGAGCTCGCAGCGGCGCGCACGTCGTGAGACGACGGATGCCGCGGTCCCCCCCGGCCGCGGCC